>JAYGDG010000264.1:0-15886 GCA_046583015.1 Pirellulaceae bacterium
ACCAGCGTGGAGATCTTGATTTCACTGGTCGTGATCATTTGGATGTTGACATTGGCGGCTGCCAGGGCGCGAAACATTTGCGTGGCGACACCGGTTTGCTGGATCATGCCCAGCCCCACGACCGAGACCTTTGCGACTCCATCATCATGTAGAACGGTTGCCGCTTGCAGAGCCTGAGAAGCTTCATCAATCGCCGACAGGGCAACATCGAGTTCCGCCCTGGGAACGGTAAAGGAAAGATCAGTTTTTCCTTCTTCTCCGACATTTTGCACGATCATGTCGACGGTGATCTGCCGATCGGCAATTCGAGAAAAGATTTCCAGGCTGGTGCCAGGTACGTCCGGAACGCCTACGAGCGTAATGCGGGCATCATGGGTGCTAAGCGCAGCGCCTCGTACCGCAACGGCTTCCTGGCTTCCTTCCAGTGTGATTAGGGTTCCCGGGTTTTCGTTTCCACTGTTTCGGACGTGAATGGGTACTGAGTATTTCTTGGCAAACTCGATTGAACGATTATGCATGACACCGGCACCCAGACTGGCCAGCTCGAGCATTTCATCGTAACTGATTTGATCGATACGCCGGGCCTCCTCCAACTGCCGAGGATCGGTTGTGAAAACACCATCAACGTCGGTGTAAATCTCGCAAGATGAAGCGCCCAGGACGGCTGCTAAGGCGACTGCCGTCGTGTCACTACCACCCCTCCCTAGCGTAGTAATGTCCAGTTGTTCGTCAATTCCCTGGAATCCAGCGGCAATGACGATGTTTCCGGCGTCCAGCAGAGACTGTAGCCGTTCCGTGGAAATTGAAATAATACGGGCCTTGGTGTGCGAACTGTCGGTGCGAATTCCAATCTGGGCTCCGGTCAGGCTGACTGCCTGGTGGCCCAGTGCATCAATGGCCATTGCCATCAAGGCCACGCTTACCTGTTCGCCGGTAGCCAGTAGCATATCCATTTCGCGGGCTGGTGGCTGGGCATGCACTTGACCGGCCAGGTCGACCAGGGTGTCGGTATTCTTTCCCATCGCGCTGACCACCACCACAACCTGATTGCCGGCTTGCTGAGCGCGAATCGCTTTCTCGGCAGCGGTTCGAATCTTGTCCGGGGTGGCAACACTGGTGCCGCCAAATTTTTGTACGATCAAAGCCATCTTCGCGTGGTTACCTCAGTTCGTCAGGAAATACTCCATCAGTTTCCAGCCCTCCGGGAATTGAAGCGGCGAGGACTCTCCCGTTACTTCGTCGTACGTGGCCTGATCAGATGCTTCGATTCCCGAACCCGCGATGGTGAATGGAACAGCACCATGACTGTGTGTCTTGGTCCGCAAGAGAGTCGGATGGTCTGGCGTTACCAGGATTCGGTATTCCCCCTGATCCTGCAATGCCTGGTGCAGCGGTGCGACAATTTGCTGATCAATGTTTTCCAAGGCTGCTATCTTGGCCGCCAAGTCCCCTTCGTGCGATGCCTCGTCGGTCGCTTCCACGTGAACACAGACAATGTCGGTTTCCTGGCTGGCAAGCTCTGCCACGGCATGCTGCCCTTTAGCCGCATAGTCTGTATCCGTGTAGCCTGTTGCTCCCGGTACGTTCACTTCATGCCAGCCAATCAGGGCGGCGATCCCACGTAACAAATCGACTGCCGTGATCATCGTTACGGTTTTTCCATGGGTCTCAGCAAAATCGGGTAATTGCGGCAGCTTGCCCAGGCCCCAAAGCCAAATGTTCGTAGCTGGTAAATGTCCCGCCTGCCGACGGTCTTGATTGACCTGGTGACCCGAGAAAACTTCACTGCTGCGATTCATCAAATCGCTTAGCAAGTGGCTCCCCGGCCCCCTGGGGAAATCATCGACAATCGACTGACCCGTCAGGTCGTGGGGCGGAGTGGAGCGAGTTTCAAACGTAAAGGGTGCAGGCTGTTGAGCACCGCGGTAGATCAACAGATTGCGATAGCTAACGCCAGGAATGAACTGCCAGGTGGTTTCATCGCACGTGTCCTGCAGGCTTTCGAGAAGCTGCGCGGACTCGTCACTGGAAATGTGGTCGGCCGTGAAATCACGCATCTGTTGGTCCTGCACCGTGACCAAATTACAGCGAATGGCCCAATCTTCCGGGGCCAGCGGTATTCCCTGAGCAGCCGCTTCCAGTGGAGCACGGCCACTGAAATACGTTAGCGGGTCGTATCCGAACAGGCTCAAGTTGGCGACCGCTGAGCCGGCGGGTAAATCGGGCGGGACGTGGTTAGCGGCCCCGACGATACCCGTCTTGGCAATCAGGTCCATGGCTGGCGTCTGGGCAGCCTGCAAGGGGGTTTTTCCCTGCAAGGATTCTTGAGGTTCATCGGCACAGCCGTCCGGAATAATAATTGCATATTTCATTATCGAGGTCCCTTTAATCCAGGACTCGTAACCGTACTGTACCGGCTTGTACCTCTGGCAACTCGTCGATTTGTTCGATGGCCGTCGCCGTACTGCCTTCGGTTGCCACATGTGTCATGATGACCAATGGTACTTTACCTGAAGACTCTCGGGGATTGGTTTCGTGCTGCATGACCGATGAAATTGAAACACCCTGGTCGCCTAGTATGCCAGCGATCTTACTTAGTACACCACTCGAGTCATCAACGCGAAACCGTAAATAGTATCGACCGGGCAGTTCCCCGTGATTACCAACATCCACCCGTGCCTCTTGTTGTGACCAGAGCTTGAGTGTCTGAAACGTCAGACTGGTACGGCCTACGGCCGTATCAATCATGTCAGCAACAACTGCGGATGCGGTAGGCATTTTTCCAGCTCCCAGGCCATGGAAAAAGACACGGCCAACCGCATCCCCAACAATGCTCACGGCGTTGTAAGCCTGTCTTACCTCGGCCAGCGGGCGACCGATCTTGACCAGCGTAGGGGCCACGTGAACCTGCAATCCAAAATCGGCTAACTCGGCGCTGGCTAACAGTTTGATGCGGTAGCCAAGTTTGCTGGCGTACTGCAAGTCCAACGGATCCAGACGATCGATGCCAGTGGTGGGAATGTTTTTCCAATGAAGACGGGCACCGAAGGCTAAATGAGCCAGGATAGCCAGTTTCTGGGCTGTGTCCGTGCCGTTCACATCCAAGGTTGGATCCGCTTCAGCAAAGCCCAGTTGCTGAGCCTGCTTGAGCGCGTCGCTGTAATCAGTTCCCTGCTCAGACATCTCCGAAATAATGAAATTACTCGTGCCGTTAAGGATGCCACGAAGGGAAGTAATTTGGTTCGCCGACAGGCACTGGCCAATTGCCGTGATCACCGGAATCCCACCAGCAACCGCTGCTTCGAAGGCAATCGATCTGCCCAACTCACGGGCCCGGTCAAATAACTCGCCACCATGCTCAGCCAGCAATGCCTTATTCGCAGTCACCACGTCTTTGCCACTCTCCAAGAGCTGCAACATGATGGTTCGCGCCGGCTCCAGTCCTCCAATGAGTTGGGCGACCACAGCAATCTCCGGATTGTCAGTAATGGCTGCCAGATCGTCGGTTAAAATACCGTCTGGCAGATCTGCATCTCGAGGCTTGGTGACGTCTTGGACGACGACCTGTTCTAGCCACAGCGTACGGCCAGCATGGCGGGCCGTACGGTCTCCGTGGTCCAGCAAGAGCCGGGCAACCCCGCTGCCGACCGTTCCCATTCCAACAATGGCTACTTTGGTTGTTTGCATTTTTGAGAGTGTCGTACTTGAAATAACAGGGTTTTTGTTCAGACGGCTCATCCTAGGTTGGCCGGTCCCAAACCGTCAAGGATGGTAAGCTCTGAAGATCAAACGCGTTGGGTAACTGGCCGTGTGGGTCAGCCAGGCAGTCGTTGAACAGAGTGGGAAGCAATCAACTCGGTTCACCCTAGATCGGCCTGGCGGTCCTGCCATAATGGCATAAGCTCTCTGGGTCCGTTCCCAGGACGCAGGCACTAGAAATTGATCAGTTCAACACAAGTCCCGTTGTACAAGTAGTTTGCGTCCTTATTATTGGCCTTTTGTTTAGTGATTTAGCGACTTGGCACACGGCTTGCAAGAAAAAGAGGTTCTTCTTCGGTAAGCTGCCAAAAATGGCATTGTTGCTGAGGCAGTGGCGGGTCCTGCAATAGTGGGCCGTGGCGGAGAAGACTTGATGGAATTGAACGCACTGTTATTTGGAATTCGGGTGTGGAGCATGGCTCGCAACCGGGTTGCTGGCGGTGCCGAGGGATATAACTGGTCATTTTTGCAGTACGAGGAGGAAACCGGACGTGGCAAAACAAATGCTCTTTGACGAAGCTGCCCGGCAGTCGCTGTTATCAGGGGTTTCGAAACTAGCTCGAGCGGTACGCAGTACCCTGGGTCCACGAGGACGAAACGCCGTCTTGGACAAGGGCTGGGGTTCTCCCAAGGTAACCAAGGATGGCGTGACGGTCGCAGAGGACATTGAGTTGGATGACCCCAACGAGAATCTCGGTGCCCAGTTGGTCAAGGAAGCTGCCAGCAAGACAAATGATGTAGCTGGTGATGGTACGACCACGGCGACGGTGTTAGCCGAAGCAATCTTTCGTGAAGGGTTGAAGATGATTGCAGCTGGAGCTGATCCCATGGCCTTGTCACGTGGCATTGCGAAAGCGGTTGAGGCGACAAGCAAGACGATTGCAGCTCTGGCTTCTCCCATTGATGAGAAGAACAGGAAAGAGATCCAGCAGATTGCCACGATTGCCGGTAATAACGACCCCACGATTGGGAAAGTTCTTTCGGATGCTTTTATCAAGGTGGGTAAAGACGGCGTTATTACTGTCGAAGAAGGTCGCGGTAACGAGACGACGGTTGAAGTTGTCGAAGGAATGCAGTTTGAGCGTGGTTTCCTGTCGCCCCATTTTGTAACGAACGAGATGGAAGTCACGGTGGAGCTGGACGACTGTTATGTGCTGCTCTTTGAAGAGAAGATTTCATCAAACAAAAAGCTGATTCCGTTGTTGGAATCCATCAGCAAGTCAAAGAAGCCTTTGCTAATCGTAGCCGAAGATGTCGAGGGAGAAGCCCTGGCGACGCTGGTTGTCAACAAGATGCGCGGGATTCTGAACGTCTGTGCTGTCAAGGCACCCGGCTACGGTGATCGGCGCAAAGCGATCATGGGTGACCTGGGCGTGCTGACGGCCGCGACACCAATTTTCAAGGATCTTGGGATTGAGCTTGAAAGCGTCCAGTTAAGTGACTTGGGTCGAGCCAAGAAGGTCATGATTACTTCTGAAGAGACGATCATCGTTGGTGGTGCTGGTAAGAAAAGTGACATTGAAGGCCGCGCCGACCAGATTCGCAAAGAGATTGAAGTCACTGACAGTGAATACGACTGTGAGAAGTTACAGGAGCGTTTGGCTAAGCTGGCTGGTGGTGTTGCTCAGATTCACTGCGGCGCTGCCACGGAAACGGAAATGAAGGAACGTAAGGCATTACTTGAGGATGCCAAGGCGGCCACGCAGGCTGCCTTAGAGGAAGGGATTGTTCCTGGTGGCGGTGTAGCACTGTTGCAAGCCCGCGAGGGGCTAGAGAAGCTGAAACTTTCCGGTGACGAGCAGTTGGGTGTAGACATCATAGCGAATGTGCTGGATCAACCCTTACGAGCCATTGCCCAGAATGCCGGTTTGGAGGGCGCTGTGGTTGTCAATCGAGTTGGTCGTCTGAAAGGTAAGAATGAAGGCTACAATGCGGATACCGATACTTACTGCAACCTCCTGGAGGCTGGAGTGATTGACCCGGCGAAAGTTGTTCGCGTGGCACTTCAAAATGCAGCGAGTGTCGCTGCCCTGTTATTGACGACCGAGTCATTAGTGACCGAAATCCCGACCGAAGAAGAAGATGATGACCATCATGATCATCACGATCACGGAATGGGCGGTGGCATGCCGGATATGGGTGGCATGGGTGGCATGGGTGGCATGGGTGGCATGCCTGGGATGATGTAGATTCAACAGCGGTGACTGCCTCTTTGAACCAGGACTGGCAGGGGACTGATTTCAACTCACAAGTAAACTCAGATAAAGGGAACCAGCGGTTATGGCAAAGATTAAAATTCGCCCGTTAGACGATCGTGTTGTTATTCAACCGACGGAAGCGGAAGAGACAACAGCTGGTGGTATCGTGCTTCCTGATGCGGCTCGAGAAAAGCCGCAGCGTGGAACGGTAGTGGCAGTTGGTCCGGGCAGACTTCTTGACAGCGGGAACCGTGCGGAATTACTGGTTGCCGTAGGTGACGAAGTGATTTACGGAAAATTTGGAGGAGCCGACCTGGAGATTAATGGCCAGGAGGTTAAGGTCTTGCGGGAAATCGAAATCCTCGCAAAGGTGATGAAATAACAAGTTAACAAGTATCGTTTTGAAACAGACACAATAACAAACCATTCACGAGGGTTGAAAGCGTGGCGAAGCAACTCCTTTTTGACGACAGTGCCCGAGCTCGTATGTTACAGGGCATAGATAAACTGGCCAATGCCGTTGCAATAACGATGGGGCCGACCGGGCGGAACGTAATCATTGACAAGTCCTTTGGTGGACCAACGGTAACCAAAGATGGTGTCTCGGTAGCCAAAGAGATTGAGCTCGAGGACCGTTTTGAGAACATGGGCGCTAAGCTCGTGGTTGAGGTCGCACAAAAGACTTCGGATCTGGCCGGAGATGGTACGACGACAGCGACGGTACTGGCTCGGACAATTTACCGGGAAGGCTTGCGCAACATCGTGGCTGGTAGCAACCCGATGGCAGTTCGCCGGGGGATTGAAAAGGCGGTTGCTGCCGCCGAATCCTGTTTGCTGGAGATGGCCAAGCCGGTTTCTAGTAAAGATGAAGTGGCCCAAGTGGGTGCCATCAGTGCCAATAGCGACATGGTAATCGGTGAGTTACTGGCCGAAGCGTTGAAGCGAGTTGGCAAGGACGGCGTTATTACCGTGGAAGAAGGTAAGACGGCGGATACGACAGTCGACTATGTTGATGGAATGCAATTTGACAAGGGATACATTTCTCCTTATTTCATCAATCAACCTGCTGAGATGAATTGTTTTCTGGAAGACTGTTATATCCTGATCCACGAAAAGAAGATCAGTAATTTACAGGAGATCGTTCCGGTCCTGGAGAAAGTCAGCCAGACGGGCAAGCCGCTTTTGATCATTGCTGAGGACGTGGATGCCGAAGCATTGACGCTGCTGGTTGTTAATAAATTGCGTGGAGTCTTGAATGTTTGTGCTTCCAAGGCACCTGGATTTGGCGATCGGCGCAAAGCGATGTTGGGTGATATTGCGGTCCTGACCGGTGGTACTATGATCAGCGATGATTTGGGATTACAGGTAGAAAACTTGACGCTCGAACATCTTGGCAGTGCCAAGAAGATAACTGTTGATAAGAGCAGTACGACCATCGTTGAAGGTGGTGGTGGTCGCGGTGAAATCGATGCCCGTGTTCAACAGATTAATAACCAGATGGGGCAGACAGAGAGCGAATATGACAAAGAGAAATTCCAGGAACGACTGGCGAAACTAGCTGGTGGTGTTGCTGTTATTTCTGTGGGTGCTGAAACTGAAACAGACATGAAACAGAAAAAAGCTCGCGTGGAAGATGCTTTACATGCAACGCGGGCTGCCATCGAAGAGGGTATTTTACCGGGCGGTGGAGTCGGTTTGCTGCGTTGCCAGGAGGCAGTGGAAGCGGCTCGCGTTGCTGCCAAAGGAGACGAAAAGACAGGAGTCAGTATTATCCTTAGAGCACTGGACGCACCCTTGCGGCAGATTGCTGATAACGGGGGAATTGATGGGTCTGTGGTCGTCGATCTTGTCAAGGAACAAAGCGGATCCAACGGATACGATGCGAACGCCGACGAATATGTCGACATGTATGCCGCTGGAATTATTGATCCTGTAAAAGTGGTCCGTACGGCGTTGAGTAATGCAGCGAGTATCGCTGGCTTGCTCTTGACAACGGAAGCACTGGTTACAAATTTTGACAAGGATGACAAGGACAAGCAACGTGTTGAAGGTAGTGTCAGTTAAGGGATCCTGGTGAGGCGGTTACGGTTCAGCAGGGCAATCGCTAAACAGCTTCATCGATTAGAACCAACAGGGCCACCTCGGTATCGAGGTGGCTCTTTTTGCAAGGAAAAGGGGGACAGACGGGTTTGTCCTGGCTGGCCTCACTTTGGATTCAGTAATCCAATCGATGACTTGATTCCAGGATTCTATTCTCGAAATGGCTGATAAACGAGACTACTACGAAGTGCTCGGTATTGCCCGTGATGCTGCAGATGGAGACATTGCCAGTGCTTACCGTAAGTTAGCGATTAAGTATCATCCAGATAGTAATCCCGAAGATGAAGATGCGGTTGCCCGGTTTAAAGAAGCGGCAGAAGCATACGAAGTTCTCGGCGATCAGGAAAAACGGACACGCTATGACCAGTACGGACATGCTGGCGTGGACGGACACGGTTTCCAGTTTGGCAGCGTGGAAGATATCTTCGAAGCTTTCGGAGATATCTTCGGCGGCGGTCTCTTTGGCGATCTTTTTGGCAGGGGGCGCAGTCGTCGCCACCGCCGGGGCGCAGATATTCGCTGCCAGTTGACGTTGGACCTGGAAGAGGCTGCGGAAGGCGTTACCAAGACAGTTAAATTTCGCCGCCACGAGTTGTGTGAGACTTGTGAAGGGAGTGGCAACCAGCCTGGTTCCGAGCCCCAAACCTGTCGACGCTGTGGAGGAAATGGTCAGGTCGTCCAGTCCGCCGGTATTTTGCGTGTGCAAACCACCTGCCCTTCCTGCCAGGGTGCCGGCGCCATTACCACGGATCCCTGCAAAACGTGTCACGGACAGGGGCGCATCGGAGGTAATGTTGAACACGAAGTTCCCATACCGGCCGGTGTCGATGACGGCACGCGGGTCCGTATCAGTGGGGAGGGAGAACCGAGCCTCGATGGTGGCCCCAACGGCGATTGTTATTGCTTTATCCAGGTGCGACCACATCAGTTGTTTCAGCGGGACGGTTCTGATTTACTGCTGCAATTACCGATTTCGTATACCCAAGCGACTCTCGGGACCACGCTGGAAGTGCCTACCTTAAACGGTCCCGATGAGTTGAAAATTCCCAGTGGTACGCAGTCGGGGACGTTGTTCCGCCTCTCGCGCCGCGGGGTACCTGAATTGCAGTCGGGTGGCCGCGGTGATTTGATTATTCGTACTTACATTGAAGTTCCCAGCAAGATAAACCGAGAGCAGAAAGAACTGCTGAAACAACTGGCTGAACTGGAGCAAGCCCACGTAACGCCGGATCGAAAAAGCTTCCTGGAGAAGTTGCGAGACCAGTTTCTGTCTTGAGATTATCCCCCATACGCCAAGAGGAGAGGTTGACTGATGGTGACGCCACAATCTGAGCAGTCCGAGTCGAATGAGCGGGACGACGAGATACCGTCGCCATCCGAGACTGCTTCACAACAACCAGAGCAGACTTCCGAGAATGTGACTGAGTTGACCGAAGAGCAACTCGATGACTCCTTGGAACCGGAGAAGGATCTCCAGGAGCAGTTGCAGGAGGCCCAGCAGCGTGCCCTGCGGCATCAGGCGGACGTGGAGAATACCCGTAAACGGATGCGTCGTGAAATGGCAGACCAGCAGCGCTATGCAGGAATTTCGCTAATGCGAGATTTGTTACCGGCACTGGACAACTTGTGTCGAGCTGTTGAAGTGGCTGAACCGAGTGAAGCGAACCAGGGAATTTTGAGTGGTGTGCAGATGGTTTGTGAACAGTTAGAGAGTATCTTGACCAAACATGAGTGTCATCGCATTGAAGCAGAAGGGACGATGTTTGATCCGAACTTGCATGAAGCTGTTGTGCAGCAACCCAGTTCGGAACATCCCCCGGGGACCGTCGTTAAGGAGGTCCAGGCCGGCTACCGGTTGTTTGATCGGATCGTCCGTCCGTCCCAAGTCATGGTGGCCCAGGCCCCTGAAAACTCGCCAGAAGAAGTTCCAGAAACCCAACAAGAAGAGGATTCATAACCATGCCCACATACGATTACGAATGTAATGCATGTGGTCACCAATTCGAGCTCTTTCAAGGGATCAACGATCCCATTAAACGAAAGTGTCCAGAATGTGGTCGATTGAAATTGCAACGATTGTTCGGCATAGGCGCTGCCGTCGTCTTCAAAGGATCTGGTTTTTATGAAACCGATTACCGTAGCGATGATTACAAGAAAGCGGCAGCAGCCGATAAGAAATCTCAAGAAAGTTCAAAAGAGAAGTCGACCGACACAAAATCGAAATCGAGCGGTGAAAACAAGTCGTCGTCTACTAACTCGAGTAGCTCATCTGGGACATCCTCTTCCGGTGGTAGCGGTAAAAAAGAGAACTCCTGAAGATGAAATCTTGTCTCGTAAAAAAGAAGTCGGCTGTCTACAATGATGGCTGTAGTGGATAGCCAGGAGATACATAACGATGGCTCAGAGCCAGTGTCCGGTTTGCAATGGTCAATTCGACTATCAGGAATCTCGCGTTGTTCCGTTCTGTTCGGATCGCTGTCAACAACTGGATCTGGGCCGCTGGTTGAATGAAGAGTACAGTATCTGTCGGATTCAGGATCTTGAAGAAGAGACAGCGGAACTGGAATGAATCAATGCTGGATGCTGAGAGGACAATCTGATGCCAGATGATCATGATATGTTGCGAGAGTTTTCCTGGAGACGCCTGTTTCCATGGTTGATACTCCATCGAGCATTGCGGACTTCGCTGGCACCCCAATTGCTGCTGCTGGCATCGATCGGCTGCCTGCTCAACCCAATTGGCTGGCAGGTGGCGACGCTGCTGTTTCACTACGATCAACCAGCGGTGGTTGAGTCCGATTCAGAAGCTGAGGCAACCGGCACAACTCGGCAAGCGGTGGAAAAGAAACCTGCTGCCGACCCTGCCGTCGACTCCGGACCGGCAAAGCAAAAGGCCGGGACGTCGATGAGAGAGATTCTCCAGGGAAGATTCTCATCCGAGAAAAATGAAGAGATTGAAACAGAGGACGGTCCGGATGCTGATGACATGGACGCGGATTTTCCAGACGTCGACCCTCCCGAGGAAGATATTGCTGACGAGGACGTGCCAGGTGACCAGGCCGGAGATTCCCTTTACTCGCAATTGGCTAACTTCCCCGGATCGACTCGGGCGAAGCTTGAGTTTGGTGGGCGGTCTGCGATTACCGGTGTGTTCCGACGAGTCGTGGCGCCGTTTCAGCGATTCTTCCTGGAACCAAGCTGGTCGGATTGCCTCGTTTTGATTACCGGCACGCTTTGGACGCTGCTGGTCTGGGGCCTCTTCGGAGGTGCCATCACGCGTATTGCCGTGGTGCGGTTGGGTTGTGATGAAGCAGTTCCAATGCGCAGTGCCTTAAAGTACGCCAGTGCCAGGCTCGGTACGTATGTGCTGTCTCCGTTGTTTCCAATGCTAATCATCTTCGTCTTGACCATACCCCTGGCTTTGCTCGGGCTGCTACTGATGTGGTTTGATTTTGGTGTGTTGTTGGTCAGCGTCGTTTGGATCTTCGTCTTGCTGGCGGGATTGGCGATGACATACTTTTTGTTGGGAACCTTGTTCGGTTGGCCATTGATGTGGGTGGTAACTAGTGCCGAGGAAACCGGTGACCATTACGAAGCTTTTAGTCGAAGCTTTTCCTACGTGAGCCAGCGCCCCTTCCACTACCTGTTCTACGCACTAGTGGCTGTGGTACTGGGAACGCTGGGCTGGCTACTGGTACAGATTGTTGCCGAACTGACGATCCATATGTCGTACTGGTCAGTCATGTGGGGATGTGGAGCCGACAGGATTGAAACCTTGAAGACCGTGGGGGCTGATGCCAACGCTTGGATCAGAACGGGGCGCAGTTTGATGGACCTCTCCGAAGGAACAGTGCGCCTGGTGGCTGGAGCCTTTGCCTATAGTTTCTTTTGGTGTGGAGCTGTCGGCATCTACCTGCTGTTGCGAAAAGCAGTCGATCAAACTGAATTCGATGAAGTATTCCTGGATGATGAACAGCCACCGTTTGACCTGCCAGCGCTAACCGAGGGGCCATCCGTCGTACCAGCCATGGTCGAGAATAGTGAATCAGGTGCTGAGGAAGAGTCACCGTCGGAGGCTGATACGGCTGACCCTCCGGCTGACCTTCCGGCTGAAGAGTCGGCGACGACCGACGAGTCATCCCCCGCAGACGACGATGCTGCTAGCGACAAAAAGAGCGGCGACGACGATCATGACCAAGAGTTGATGTTCTAGGTCCAACGGTTAGTGCGGTAAATGCTCATCCAGCACCAGTTCTAACTGGTGATCGAGTTGGCCGCGTGTCAGCACTAAATCACAGCCTGCCTGTTTGGCCCGTTCTAATTGGCCCGTGCGCACGTGGGGTCCAAAGGCTACCAGTGGTGGAGGTGGCTTCAGTGTCTGACGCCAGGCCGCCGCGTCTTCGACCGTGATGGTTTGTACGGTTAGGTCGAAAATGATGAGCTGCCAGACTGGTTCGGTTATTGCTGAAGTTGAAGTGTCCAGAGTTGCAGCCATGGTTACCTGGTGCCCGCGCCCCTTGATTGCTTCGCAAAGCCGAGAGCCAAAGAAAAAATCGTTACTCAAGACAAGGCAAGAGGTCACAGAAATAGGAGCGTCATTTGCCACAAGTCTATTCCTGTTGAGGAAAAGTCACTGGTTGGAACAGGTGCGGCGGTGGCACCTACTGATCAAATGGCCTCTTGGCCTTGCGCCTTACCACCGATCTGGTGAACCTCATGCATCGGTAAGACGAAGATTTTGCCATCTCCGATACTTCCTTCGGGCCCAGTCCGGGCAACCTGGGAGATCGTATCAATGGTTCGATCCAGGAAATCGTCGTTGACGGCAATTTCTAGCGTAATTTTTCGGAGTAACTGAGTTTTGTACTCGACGCCACGATACATTTCCCGCTGGCCCCGTTGACGGGCAAAGCCCTGCGAGTCACAAACGGTCATGCGTTCCACGCCAATCTTTGCCAGCGCAGACTGGACGGCTTCCAGTTTCGTGGGTTGAATGATAGCCAGGATCAATTTCACGGGAATGGTTCCAGGTGTCGTGGTTATCGAAGTTGCAGGGGAACTGCATCACTCTGACTAGTGTATCAGAATGTTTTGTGTCCGCCCATTGAGACGGTAGTTGTTACAGTGAACAAGCTTCCAGACATTTCAGGTTTGCTCGGTCGTTATGACCTCGGACAACCTGTCCAGTATGTTGAATCACTGGGGGCAGCGGGTGGGTTCAGTGGCGCTGAGTTTTGGCGAGTTCAGACGACTACGGATCAGTGGTGCCTGCGGAAGTGGCCACGTGCCCACCCGTCTCGAGATCGCCTGGAGTGGATTCACGCTGTGTTGCAACACGCCTGGCAAGAAGGTTTTACACGGTTGCCGTTGCCGTTAGCAGACAGTCAGGGTGCTGTCTTTGCAGAACAGGAAGGGTTTTTTTGGGAGATTACGCCCTGGTTAAGCGGAGACGTCATCGAAGGCCTTCCAGTTGCAACGTCTCAGCTCTCTGCGGCCATGGAAACGCTGGCTCACTTTCACCAGGCCGTGGTCTCTTTTCCCGGCACACCCAGGATCGCCCAGCCTTCGCCTGGCCTGGTCGACCGGTATCGCTTGCTGCAAAAAATGATCGACAGCGGTCTGGACCAGATTGGCCGCCAGTTGCTCAGCACGTCGCATCGTGATCTTGCCGAGCGAGCGACCGTGATCCTGGAGATGAGTCGACGTCAAGCCCCGTCGTTGATTAGCCAGTTGGAGAGAATGACAAGAATTAACCTCCCCTGGCAACCTTGTATCCGTGACATCCACCGCCAGCACGTGTTGTTTGCAGGAACCCAGGTGTCAGGACTCATTGATTTTGGTGCGATGAATTACGATACGATTGCCACGGATGTAGCCAGGCTGCTGGGCAGCCTGGCGCAAGACGATCCACAAGCCCGCCAGCAGGGCTTACTTGCTTATCAGGCATGTAGACCGTTGACGACTACGGAGCGAGATCTGGTGGAATGTTTTGATCAGGCAAACGTGGTCCTTTCACCTCTGAACTGGCTGCAATGGTTGATCGTGGACAGCCGTCAGTTTGATGATTGGTCCTTGGTTTTGCAGCGGCTTGACGAACTCATCGAACGTTTCGCTGGTCACCCGTGAAAGGCCTATTTGCCAACTTGTCCAACGGTCTAAAGTCTCCTTTAGGGAACTAACATCGTTTCCCTTGCGTACTGTCTTGTTAGCTGGCTTCAGTTGACCCTGACTTGGGGGTTGGACTAGAATTGAAACAGTTCAATAAATACTGGTTTTGTAACTGGTTAGAGTTTGAGGTTAGACAGGATCGAGAGAACATGAGTTACGTTTTTTTCCGTCGTAGTTTGCTTGCCATGGTGACGATCGCACTGTTCTGTGGCGGCTTGAGCAGACCGTTGGCCAGTAGCTACGGCGCAGATGATCCCCCCGGTAAATCGATTGCGGATAAACTGGGGTTGCCGACATTTGCCGGGCCCGGTGGCAAGCCGGTGAAAGTTTCGGCCACGTTTTACGTGCCGCCTGGTAAGCGTCGCGGCAAGTTGTACGTGACGGCGAAAATTGCTCCGCAAAACCACCTCTACTCGGTAACCCAGAAACCGGGTGGGCCGTTACCGACGAAGATACGTCTGAACTCTCCCACGAAGGTTAAACTCGTCGGGCCTTGGACTCCCGACAAGAAGCCCAAGGTGAAAGCCAGCGATGTTTTTGATGTACCGGTGGAAGAACATCACGGCACCGTGACCTGGACCGCTCCTTTGGAGATCCCTGCTGGTGTCGACGCCAAGACGCTCAAGTTGCAAGTAAAAATAGATGGCCAAGTTTGCACGGACGATTTGTTGTCCTGCATGGAGGTCAAAGAGAGTTTAACGGCTAACTTCCAGGCTCCCAAGAAGCCTGCCAGGAAGGCTTCACCGGCAGCTACGAACCGATCCTTGTCAGCGGCAAACACGCTGGTTGCGGCGCGCTCAGTCGCACAAGATCCGTTTGCCGAGGTGGCCGGCGGTTTCCAGGATAAGACTGGCAATGTTAGTCTCGAGGGCCAGGCAAGTTCTTCCGTGGTGGCTGCCGGAGACAGCGTTGCTTTGTCGTTGACCGTCATTCCAACTCCCCCCTATCACGTCTACGATTATGCGGCCACCGATCCGAATACGGGCATCAAGCCAACGCTGCTGGTTGTCCAGGCCCCCAAAGGCTGGCAAGTGGTTGGACCTGAAACTGATGGGGCGCCGGTAGTGAAGGAAGATCCGAGCGGTCTGCCACTGATTTACTACGAAGAACCTGTTACCTGGATCCTTACCGTGACTGTCCCGCCCGGGACCGCGGAGGGAGAATACGATTTGGCTGGTGGAGTTGCTTACCAGGTTTGCAAGGACGATACCTGTGATCCACCGACTGGAGTTGACTATCGACTGCGGATCACCGTGGCCGCTGAAACCAGGCCAGAAGCGGTTGCCCTGACACTGACCGAGGGGAGCTATGCTAAGCTTGCCCAGCAAGCGCAGGCCATGGCCGGCTCGGTCTCCGGTAACGGGACGGAGACCCAGGTGGCGCCTCCGAATAGCACGGGTGAACCGGCTGCCGGTACAGGATTTCAAATTGACCAGTTGAAAGTGGCGGGCGGGCCGGATGACAGTTCGCTGCTGACGGTCTTACTGATTGCTTTTGCGGCCGGATTTATCTTGAACTTCATGCCTTGCGTGCTGCCGGTGATTGGCTTGAAGATTGTTTCCTTTGTGCAGCAAGCAGGCGAGAGTCGTCAGCGCGTTTTTATGCTGAACCTGTGGTTTTCAATCGGCCTGATTTCTGTCTTCATGGTTTTGGCCGTGATG
>JAYGDG010000285.1:0-2674 GCA_046583015.1 Pirellulaceae bacterium
TCTTCCAGGTTCGTCAACTGCTGCAAATGGACCAGCCCCGCGTCTCCCACTTGCGTTTCACTCAAATCAAGTTGTTTCAGTTTCGACAAGTTCTTCAAGCGGGCCAGCCCGGCATCTTTCACACCCGTGCCCCGGACTTGCAGCTTAGACAATTCACTCATGCCCGCTAAGGCAGCCAGCCCCTGGTCGGTGATGAACGTCTCGTACATCTTGAGTTCCGTAAGCTGGGTCAAGCCGGCCAGTTGTTTTAATCCCTCGTCTGTGACCTGGGTATTATCTAACCCCAGCGCCTTCAAGTTAGTTAACCCCGACAGGTGCTTCAAACCAGCATCCGTGACTTGGGATCCCCAAACCGTTAAATTCCTTAACCGCTTGAGGCCAGCCAGCTGCGCTAACCCCTGATCGCTGATCCCGATGCAGTCTTTCAGGTTCAGCAATTCCAGTCCTGTCATTTCCTTCAGATGGATCAAACCCGCATCCGTCACATTAGTGCGCACAATCCGCAGCCGTTTGAGTGCCGGAAACTCTTTGAAATTCTCCAACGAACCGTCGGTAATATTTGTCCGCTGCAGATTGATGTCCTCGAGTTTGGGTAGCTATTTAAGTTGCGCCACGCCGGCATCAGTAATCGGGCTGTCCTTGAGATCGAGGACTTTTAAGTGCTCCAGACCGACGAAGTGTTGCAAATCATCATCAGTCGTCCCAGGGCCGCCGCTATTGATAATTCGTTCTACCGAGGGTACTCCCTGCAAGAGACTAAAATCGATTTCTGCTCCAAACGTGCCACCAAAATCGACCGCAATCACATGACCCCCGTCATCCTTTTGGACCTCTCCACCTATCTCTTCGATCTGTGCGATCCGCTGCGGATCATCTGGTTTCTTTGCTACTAGCGGCGGATCCTGCCCCACTTTCTGAGAACCTGTCGCTGGGTCGGTGGTCTGGGGGCTCTCCTTTGTCGACTCGCAACCCGCCAGGCAGAAAACCATCAGAAGTGAGCAAATCGTCAGCTGCCAAATCAGCTGTCGGCAGGGTGTCATCTTTCGTTTCATGCTCGAATCGCCTCCTGGCCAAAACGGTCGCTACTATTGAAGCTCGCAGAACATTTGCCTTTTCCAGCAAAGCGGAGCGTGTCAAACACTCGATTCAGGTTACAACAGAGCCAAGAAATCAGCAAACCCCCATCGAGCCTCTCCCAACTCAGAGAGTCGATTCTGCCGCTGGCGGACCATCCCCCTCAGGCAGTCGTGAATCAAGCCAGTCCGTAGCTACAAACCGCCGCAACAAGTTTCTCATGTTCTGGCAAAGAACCACCTCGACTTCGACCGGCACAGGCAATTGGTCCTCATCTGCTGCCGGACTGGTAAGCCCTTGCCAGCGTAACTGCAAGTCCCACTCTTGCCGCTCGGCCAGCGTGTTAATTCGGTCGGCAATTCGAAACGCCCACAAAACACCGTAGAGATCTCGAAAGTCGCGCCAGGCCTGGTTAAAAGCCCGCGGCGGTATCGCCGGATCCCGCCGCCACTGAACGTGTACCAGCAAGATGGCCAGCACAAAACAACCCAGGGCAATTAACGTCCCGGCAGCACCCACATCCTGGCCGAACCCCGGTAATTGACCGGACAACAGCCGGCATTGCCCCACCGTCAGCAGCAGCGCGCTAAACCAGTACCGCGTGCAAATGCGATTGATCATTCCAACCACAACCAGGACCCACAAGGACCAGCCCCAGGCCGGATGCAACTGAAAAATAGCAGCCGGCTCTAACAGGGAGTTCTTGACTGCCGGCAACACCAGGATCAGCCAGAGACTTGCCACCACAAATTGCCAAATGCGATCGTGTGGCCGCTGGGCGCCGAGCAAAGCTACCGCCGGCAACAACGTCGTCACTGCTGCCGCAAACTGGATCGTCAAGAACCAGTGATCCGAGGCCGCCGAGTTCAACCCACGATAGACTTCAACGGCCGCCACTAACCACAAACCTAGTAACGCCCAACTCCACGGCCCCATTAACGTTGATCCCCGCAAACGGCGCACATTTGCCAGCAACAGCCAGCAACCGACTGCCGCCACCAGCAAACATCCCAACGCCCAGGAATTGGCCACTACTCTTTTACCTCATCACGACTCGCGAACGTCAAACAACTCCAGCTGGCGATTCAGCCGACAACTGGAAACGTCATCAAGATAAGTTGAGCCGCCGAACAGAACAAGCCTCGAATGGACGCCAGTGACTGCTCGCAATAGCAGCAGCCTGAGGAGCCGGGCCCCTTAAGGCTGCAACTGACAGGGGCCTGTCGCTGGGGCTGGTAGAGAATGCCAAAGGGGTGTCAGCGGTTCTCCAGGCGTCTCCTATTAGCACTTGGAACCCATCTCCGCACCCAGCACAATTGCCAGTCTGTGTAGTTGTCGTAAGTTTTACCCCCCTAAGAAGGAGAACTGAGAATGATGTTTCAAACCCTGCGTCCCTGGCTAATCGGTACCCTGTTCGCGTTGCTGGTCCCCAGTTGGATCATCGCCACTGCGGCGCAGCAAACGGACCGCGACAACGCGCGTCCGGTGAACAGCACGAAAGCTGAAAAACTGCGTGGCCGCTTGCCCGCCTATTTCGGCAAGATAGTCGACGAAACACAGCGCCAGGAAATCTACCAAATCCAGGCGGACTACAAGGATC
>JAYGDG010000309.1:0-9471 GCA_046583015.1 Pirellulaceae bacterium
CTCCGCGAACTCTCGAAGATCCCCACCGCTGAACTCGTGCAACAACGGTACGACAAATTTCGGCAGATGGGAGTTTTCTTCGAAGGCACTTCCTTGAGCGCACCGGAATCATTTAGCACGGCAGAGCAGGGGGCCAGCTAATCCAACGTCAATCGTCGGATTCACTGTACCCGCAGTTGTCGCTACCGTAGCACAACAGCCAGGCCACCACGCGGCTAATCATGGTGCTGCTGGTGGCCAGTTTCCAACGGAAACTGGACCACGGTCGCCTCAGCCACTGTCACTCTTAGTAACCCCGCGTCACGGGAGAAGACGACTCCGCTCTATCCGACGTCACTGCCAACGTCTCTAGAACCAAGACTTGCGGTTTGGGCACCCTGAGGGTGCAGCTACCCCAAATCGCTAAGAAAATGGACCAGGCTCGGCCCAACTGGCCCCCCTCTCCGACAGGGAACAACGTCCGATAATGTTTCTTATGTTCGGTTGGAGACCCTGGTTTTCCAGGGGTTTACTCAATCCACTCTACCGGGGTACGCCGGCGCCGGTAGCACCGTCAGCCGTCTGAACGTCGTCGGCCACAGGGGCATCAGGGGAATCATCCGCCCCTCCTGCTGACATGTTCAAATCAGGCCTCTCCGATGGCTCCAACTCATGCATCTCGCCATCCAATTTCTCAATGAATGGATGCAATACCTGGTGGATCTCTTCCGGCATCAGGGTATGCGATTTGTCCAGCAGAACCGCAATGTAATAGCCGGATCGGGAAGAAACAATCGACTCACGCGTCTGAGCACCGAGTAACGTGACGGAAAACAAGGTTGCCAGCACACAAACGATGACACCATTGAAACAACCAAACAAGGCACCAATCTGGCTATCAAATTCCCGCAGCTTAATGCGATCAATCAGGTGCGAAATAAACCGAAAGAGCAGCCAGATCAACAGTGAGCAGCTAATGTAGAGAATCAACATGGCCAGGAATACGTTCCAGGGATGAGCCGCGTCAATCATCCCGGAGACCGGTCCTCGAAACCGGTAAGCAACCAGGTAGCTGACAAAGACTGCCGACAGCGAGGCCAACTGCCAGGCCATCCCTTTCCAGAAACCGTAGAGTGTCATCAATACGACAACCGCTACCATCAATAGATCATATGCTACCATGCCTTGAGGCTCCGCTCCGTACTTCTCTCTGGAACGATTTTCCGGGGCGACAAGTATAGCGTGCTGGCCCTGCGGGACGAAGGGCAATTAGGAAAGCAAAAACGAGGCTTTTCGCCCCCTACCCTGGCCATGACGATGATTTTTGTCCCACCCCAAGTTCTCAGACCGACTTTGCTCTTGGATCGCTGAGATCTTTTCGATTACAGTTTGGCCCCCCAAAGAGAGTCCCCGGACAACGCGTCCGCTGATCACCAAGGAAACGTGATGGCTGGCTATCGAACTCACCTGGCCACGAGCACAACACTCGGCGCGGGCTACGCAGCGATCGGCTATGCTGCCGGCTTGCCCCTGCCAACTTGCGCGCTGGCTGCCGGTCTCTGTGGACTGGCTGGAATCCTTCCGGACTTGGATAGCAAATCGGGGATACCTGTTCGGGAAGCAGTCTCGTTTACCGCCGCCCTTGTTCCGCTATTGATGCTCAACCGTTTCATTCTCATGGGCTGGTCGACCGAAACGATCGTACTGGTGGGTGGCTTGATTTACCTGGCAATCCGTTTCGGCATGGTAGAAATATTTCGCCGCTACACGGTTCACCGTGGCATGTGGCACAGTGTTCCCGCTGCTATGACAGCCGCCACCGTTACGTTTCTGATCTGTGCCTGCCCGGACATGACTCTCCGCTGGTACAAGGCCGGTGCCGTCCTCACCGGATACATGGCACACCTGGTACTGGATGAAATCTACAGTATCCAGTGGAACTCCGGACGCCTGCACTTCAAGAAATCCTTTGGGACGGCTTGCAAGTTTTGGAGCCGCCAGAGCCAGTGGGCAAATGTCTCGACCTACGGAAAGTTGATCTTGTTCATCCTGCTCGCTCTCGGCGATCCGCTCGTGGTACGACAGCTGCCAGAGGATCAAACCGAATTGCCCAGGACAGCCCGGCAACTGCTGGAAGATGCAGTTGAGCAGAGCGACGGTATCATTCGCTAGGCCCCGGAACTACCAGCTCTCGATGACGAGCGTCACCGGTCCATCATTGACCAGGCTCACCTGCATCATGGCGCCAAAGCGGCCCGTCTCCACTCCCACGCCTTGTGCTCGGACCTCTTGAGCAAACTGCTCGTAGAGAGGTTCCGCCAGCTGCGGATCTGCTGCCTGGACGAAACTGGGGCGTCGCCCCTTGCGACAATCCCCCCAGAGTGTGAACTGGCTAATCACCAGCATCTCTCCCGCTACGTCCAGCAAGGAGAGATTCATCTTTTCCTGTTCATCGGCAAAGATGCGCAGGTTGACAATTTTGTCGACCAGCTGGGTCACTTCCTGGGCCGTATCCTGCTGCCCAATACCGAGCAGCACCAGCAGCCCAGGACCAATCTTACCAACCTGCTGGCCATCCACCTGGACACTTGCCGTGGTAACTCGCTGCACACAAACTCGCACACCATTGTCCCTCGTCACTGACTGAAATGATTAGTGCCCTTCGGAAACCTCCAGCTTCTGTTGCCGTCGAATCGCGTTCACCTGGTCAAGAATCTGCTGTATGACTTTATAGTTGTCTCTCACCGTACCGATTTGAACCCAGAACGCCCAGCCTATCGCAGCGGTTCCCAGGATCGCTATTATGAAATGAACGGTCACCCATTGGGCCGCGGCCGCTCCCAAAGCACTTGGATCCGCAGCCGCTCCGAAACAGATGATCGCCAGCATGACAAAAACGCCACCGAGTGCCCAGGGATAGGTAAGGCGTTTGAGTACCCGACTCTGTTCGTACAGCCCCGGATCCAGGCCGTACTCTTCAACGACTTCTCGGCACCAGCGAGTGGTACCGATGAAATAAGTCACCGAGATACTGTTAACCAGCACCGTCACGAGGGCAGCCAGCACACCCAATAAGAAATGAACTGTCTGCCATCTCTGCAGGCGGTTAAAACGGACCAGGAAAAGATCCTGCTGCCGTTGCTGCTGCCGAAGCCTCTCTGCGGCTTTCTGCAAATCAGCTTTTCCAGCAGCCAGCTCCTGTTCGGTCGCCGAGCCACGCTCTCTCAAACGCACCTGATGCTGCTTGATCCCAACCTGCTTCTTTAAACCATCCGTATCAGCCTGAATCTTTCCGCGCTTCTGAACCACTAAGTTCCAGTCACCGATAGACCAGCCGAGGATGAGGTTGCTGAGCAACAAAGCCAGGGCGAACAGGACCAGGACCGAATAAATACGCGCCATAAGAAGACCAGACTTCTGAAAACAACTTGCAGGAAAAACCTTCCTCGGACGTGAGAATAACGAGAGGTCAGTGTAGACGGTCGTCTACAGACCAGTCCAGCCCCGACCCGTTTCACTACTATGGAAGTTGGCACGAGATCGATAGAATAGTTTTATGACAAAACCGTGGATAGCCATCACGATGGGTGACCCTGCCGGCGTCGGCCCCGAGACGATTGCCTCGTTATGGGCAGAACAGTCCTTTCACCAGACCTGTCAGGGACTGGTGGTTGGCAGTGCGCCCGTATTGCGAAGAGCGGTTGCCCTGACCGGCGGTTCGATCGAGGTCGTCGAAGTGGACTCCCCGCAAAAGGTGGCACCCTCCCCTGCCCTGATGCCGCTGATCTCCAGCGACGACGGTGAGGCAGCAGACGTCCCCGCCGCCACGGTCGATCCGCGGGGCGGCCAGGCCGCCTACGATGCACTCCTGGTGGCCGTTGAACTGGCCCTTCGCAACGACGTGGACGCCATCACAACCGCTCCCTTAAACAAGGCCGCGCTGGCAGCCACTGGCCTGCCGTTGCCAGGACACACCGAGTTGCTGGCTCAACTCTGCCATGCGCCAAATGCCGCCATGATGCTCTACTTGCCTCCTGGAAAATCCGTGCCGGGTCGGGTTGGCTTGGGCGTTACCCATGCGACACTTCATACTCCGCTGGCTCATGTCAGTGCTCAACTCAATACCCAACGGATCACCACGGTCACGCAGCTCACGCATGACTTCATGCAACAGTTACTGGCCACTAACCAACAGGACCAGCCACCCCGACTGGGAGTGGCGGCCCTCAATCCGCATGCGGGAGAACAAGGGCTGTTCGGCTTAGAAGAAGTCGAGACCATCGGACCTGCGGTCGCCCAAAGCCAGGCCGCGGGACTCAAGGTCACCGGACCACTCCCCGCAGATACCTTGTTCGTCCGTGCCGCTGACGGCGAATTTGATGCCGTCGTTGCTATGTATCATGACCAGGGTCACATCGCTTTAAAGTTGCTGGGAATGCACAAGGCCGTCAATATAACGCTCGGCTTACCCATTATTCGAACCAGCGTAGCCCACGGCACCGCCTTCGATCTCGCCTGGCAGGGTCGTGCCCAGATTACTGGCTTAAAGCAAGCCGTTCAAACGGCAGCACAACTGGCTCCCCTGCGACACCAGCTGGCCTGGAATCAAACCTCCTCTTCCTAAATCGATCATGTGGATCAACCCTCAACCATCGCCGCCCAGCCCAGCGACTCGTTCTCGATTGCTGCTGATCCTGCTCTCGAGCCTGCTCTGCACCAGCACGCAGGCAGCCGAACCGCTCCCCGACATGCGCCAGTTTGTTTCTCAACCCAGCTCCCAGTTCGTGATCGACTGGCGCTACGTGCGAACCGGTCACCCCTACAAGGGCCGACGTGCCGCCCAGCCTCACACGGGCGCCCACGTCTACTTCCAGCCTCCCGCTAAACGGCTTGATCCCGGCAAGCCAACTAGTTACCCACCCATTTATGCCGTCGCCAATGGTTACGTTGCCAGGATCGATGAGTCCTTTAAGCAGCGCGAGATGTTTAACCGTGTCCTCAATAAACGCCAGTCGAACTACCGTTACGGAGTCACCCTGGCCATCGGACTCAAACAAAGTCAACCCGTTCACTTTCACTACAGTATCGAACCAATGGTCGACCCCGGAAACGTTCGCTTCTACCAACCCTTCATCCTGGTCAAGAAAGGCCAGCGGGTTCGCCAGGGCCAGGTCATCGCCCACATGTACCTGCCCGATCATCCCCAGTTGCAGGCCAATTCGCATATCCATTTCAACTTGATGGATACCGGCCAGCGGGAATTCATGGCGCCCACGATTTTCACGGACAAGGTCAACCGAGAATTTCATCGCAGTTGGGGCCGACGTGGTTTCGATGACAAGCAAGCAATCCCCGCCTGCATGGGCTTTCGCCTCACCGCACCGGAGAACCCGTTCGGAACCGGCCCCCAGGATCGCCAGTAAACAACTCCACCAGTTGTGGGACCACTTCGACCTCTCAGGCTGCCCGCTTCAAGGCGACAACTTGTCACCGAAACTCCACGGCGGGTTCCGTAAAGACTTCAAGAATGTGTCCGTACGATCAACCACGACCTGGTCACCCCGCTTATAATCAAACATCGCCAGGGTAAAGGAAGAAGGACGTGTCACGTTGTGAAACTCCAACGTCACCATCGGTTTCACGTTCTCGCTACCTGCCTTCTCCCTCTCGGCTGAACGCCAAAACTGAATGCGGTAAGGAAACAAGGGAACCTCCGAGTCCCGACCCAAGACCAATTGCACCCGGCCGGGAATATATTCCGGCATCGACTTCTCAGTCCCCCAATGATGTTTCACCAACGAAGGCTTCCAAGTACCCTCGGTCACCCAGACTGATTTCTGCTGCCATCGAGCTGCCTGCGGCGAAGAGAATTTAAAATTTGCCTCCAACCCCTGCAGCAACTTGGGTAACCCGCCCAGTGCCATCCACATGCTCGCTTGAGCAGACGGTCCTGGAGCTTCCTGCCAGACCTCTTCCGCGACACGACGCAAATCAATTCGACTTAAAGTCGTCCCATCCGGCATGTCCAGGCGAATCCAAAGGTGACGCCCGTCAGCGACCTGGGTCAAACTACTCACCTGGTGACCAACCTGTAACTTCAACTCCAAGCGCAATCGCTGCTGGCCGTTAAAAAAGAACTGCCGGTATCGACCAGCCCCCACCAGGTGATGACCATACAAATCAACCTGTTGGCGAACCTCTACCTGTAAACTCTCCTGGCCAACAATCTCCTGGACCGCTCGACCAACGAGCCACTGACCATGAGGTGCCTCTCCCCCCTGCCCCGGCTCACGTGCCAATTCACTGGCCGTTGAACCCGCTTGGCCAGCAGCACCCTCTCTGGAGCCCGGTAACGACAATAACAGCAGATCAAGTGGCCCGAGCAACCAATAGCATGCTAGCAAGCTAAGAAGCAAACCGGCTGTAAGTATAGGTAATTTGTACTTCATGTCCCGGTTATGATGATTTTATCAAAGAAACCTGTTGTAGAAGACCGAGAATAGAGTTCAAAGGCGTCTCGTGCGCTGCGGCCATACGCTCTCGAGTTAGCTTGGCGAGTATTGTAAGTCTGCTACTCAATGGGGTCTATGCCAATCAGCGACGATCGACGTCAACAACGGTTAAGTCATTGCAAGGATTATCGTATTGCACCGGCCGAAACGGGCAATCGTTTACAGCGTCACGACGCGTAGGGGATAGACTCATGAACAGATGCAGAAACCTGTGTACGGTTTTGACACTACTGGCACTACTGGCACAAGGATGTGCGACAAGTACTCACAACCTGCCGCCGGCTCAACAGTTGTTAGAGCAGGGTCCTGGCGTCGGAGGTCCTGGACCAGCGGTCCTGGGACCGGTCTCAGCAGTCATTCCAGCTAATGCTCAAGCACTGATGCCGGGAGCCGCTGGTGCACCGATGATAAGCGTCTCGCCACAACCGACGGTTCAACTGAGATTTGCTCGTCCTGAAGCGATGCGCATTCACTGGGAAACGGGGCGTGCTCAATTCCATGACGTCCCCTTGGTGGTGCCTGCCCGTTACAACTTCCCTCAAGGCGGCATTTATCGCCTCAAATTAACTCATATTACAGGTCATGAAGCGGAAGAGCTTTATCCGACACTGGAAATTGGTCCCACGACTCCACGGACCGCCGCTTACCTGGCTCACAACGCTATCCCGATCCAGTTCACTGCGGAAGATTTTGGCCAGGTATTAACCGGTAACTTTGTCACCAAGGTGATTTATCTGCCCGATCCCGAATTCCAGGAACTGGCCTTGGCTGGTGTGGAAACCCTCGTCAGCACTCGTCTCGATCCGGGCATGGACCCGATTGTCGAAGCCGATCGTCGGGGTTCCATCATGGCCATCATTCGGATGGGTAACAAGCATATCGAAATGCCTGGGAACCAGGAAGCAGCTGGCGCGGTGACACCGGCAACGTTTAACCTGCCAGGTACGGGTGCCAGGCCTACTCCGGGTGTCCCGGCTTATGTTTCCGGCTATACAACGCCTCAATACGGCATGCCGATCAGTGGCACGCCGATCGGGTTGCCGGGGCCACCACACATTCCGCTCGGTGGACCTGCTGGACTGCAGAAACATGTCATTCGAAATCACACGCGGGTCAACATGCCAGAACCGACCAGGACCCTCAACACGCATGTTCGCCAGGTACCTGGCTATAGTTATCCCGCGCCGCCTACCCGTGTCTTCATTCGAGAACAGAACATTGCTCCCGGGATGCCGTTTGGGCGACCAGCCACTGACCGGAAAAAACGGGTCTTCTAGTCATCGGCAACGAGCCCAGCTGGGAAGAATTCGCGACTGTCCGATGACTGTCGTCGAAGGGTCCCATGCGTAACAAGCAGGGGCGCGAACCAGAAAGTTACACTGCCTTGGTACAGTCAAGCCATTGAGCAGTGAAAGCGGTCGAAAAGTGAACCAACGGTCAAAACGCATGATGGGTACCTGGATCCTGAAAGGACAACTGGCAACCGGGCTGGTCATTCTCATGACCAGTTCCCTGCTCGCCCAGGGAGGACCACGGCACTTCCAGCATTCTATCCTGGATCCTCCGGGGACGGTCGGCCGCAGCCAACTGCTGCGAGGTGGCCCAGTGGTCGGTTATTACCAGCCCGTGGAGTTCAACGCACTCGATGGCATGCAAGTCAGCGTGGCGAAGGATGGTAAATTCCAATCAGCAGCACCGGTAGTCAAAGCGGGCCTGTTGATCGGGCAGGTCTACCGACTGCGAGTCTCTAAGATCCCGTTCCAAGTCGGCCGGGAAGTTTATCCGTCCGTTGAAATCATCAACCGGCTTTATCCACCGCAAGGACTGGCATGGAAATTCCCCATCCCCATTCACCTCACTAGCAGGGACATGGAATTCGCCCTGCAAGGCCGTTACATAACGCGGGTCATCTACCTGGAAAACCCACGAGCCGCCGTACCGGCCGTCGCCAAAGCTAACATCCAGCCTTATTTTGACGTGGGAACAACGGAAGATCCACTTCACATCGCCGACCAACTGGGAAGGCCGATGGCCATTTTACGATTAGGATCTCGCGTACCACGACTTGACCGGACTACGAACTCCTTCCTGTTTAATTCACCACCGGTGCAATTACCGGGTGCCGCGACTGTCAAGCAAACTACCTTTCAGCCGAATCCAGCGATCATTCGAAACTCACGTGTCCCACGTCTTTACACGTTCCCGGCACCCCCGCTGCAACGATAGCCTCCAACCACCGGACCACCCATGCTCTACCGACTGCTACCCCTGACTCGTCGCTGCTGGCAGTCGTCGAACTGGCCATGGATCGCGATCGGCCTGATGTCGGTACTCTGCTGCTCGTGTCGCAGCCTCGACCCACTCACGCTGTGGCCAAACAACAACACCAACACCGTGAAAAACGGACCACAACAGCCATCTGCCAAGGCCCCCGAACTGGCAGCAGCAGCCTACCAGGCACCAGCCGATCCCCCTCCCCAGGCTACTCCGCCCCAGCCTGTCAAGCAGTTACCGCCAGCGACGGTAACGCGAGGATTACCTCAGAGTGCCTGGTCGGGACATCCTTCGAATCCAATCGCGCCACCGATGCTTTCCCCTGCCAACCCGGCTTACCCCTGGGCACCACCGGGACTTCCTCGCCCCTGGCCCGCTGATGAATGGGTGCTCGATGGTGGCGATCGCGCTCGCCAGGTGAATGTTGCCCAGGACTGGAGCGTCCATGGCCTTGATGAAGAAGACACGGTGGTTCACTTCGATACACTCGACGGTGACCTTATTATTCAGCCCAGCAATCGAGTGGCGATCTACGCACCACGCTTTGCCGCTGTTCGCCGCGTCGACGGCATCGTTCAAAATGAATATACGTTTAGTACGCTGTCGAATCACCAGGTACAAGAGTTAGAACGCCAGCGAGGCAGCAACATCGACCTGGGACTAACCCAGCAACTGCAGCTTCAACGACACCTGGCAATGAGCACAC
>JAYGDG010000317.1:0-3913 GCA_046583015.1 Pirellulaceae bacterium
GCGAGTTCCTTCAGGTCACCGTCCAGGGTGACTGGGGCGTTCTCGAGCGTCGCCACCAGTTTCTCGAATTTGTCTGCGTTATCGGTTGGCAGGGTGTCAGGAGCATTCAACGTATTGATGACGTAGAGGGCGTCCTGGTTCGTGAACAGCTTGTCTCCACTGGCGTCAATGAAACCGCCCACTTTCTCCCCCCAGGAGTCAGGTTCATTAATCAGGTTGATCATGATTAATACATCGCGAGGCGTGACATAGTTGTCATTGTTGACGTCGTTCGGATCCAGCGGATTCTGGAAAGCAGCCACGTTGGCGGCCAGCATCAGCCGTCGTTCCAGGTTTTCGACTTGCAGTGGCCGTGAGCGTACTGACGATTGTCGACGAGTGGAAGAAGATCGTTGGCGTTTCATGATTCAACTCTGTAAAAGGCGGTCGTTGTTGATCGGGTATTTTTCGGCGCGACGAGGTACTCTCACAGGTTGCCGGATATAGTTGCCACGGCAATAACGGAAAGAATAACACCGAATTTGCTCGGCAGCAAGATTATTGGGGATAGACAGGGTGCCTGGCAGGTGAAATTATTGCTGCAAGCCGAAGAGGATAACGTTGGCACCCAGTTTTGCAGCATCAACTTTGATGTACCCTTTGCACTCGGGTGAGGTCTGATTTTCCAGGGCACAACTAAGATCAAAGGGAGAGAAGATGACCGCGATCCGTTCTCCGATCGTGAGTCCTTCGAGGTAGGGTGAGACACGAGTGAGTTTGGCGTTGAGCGGATCATTTTTCGCGCGAATCTGTGGATCTCTGAGCGTCACGGTTTGCAGTTCGTAGCCGCCGAATTCATTGCTGAAGAGGGGATGATCTGGTGGAATCCGGACCAGCGACTGTTTGTTAAAGATGGCCTTCATTTCGCGGCGGAAAGAGCTGGTGAATTCTGGGCTGGCACAAATCGAATCACCGAAGATCGTGCCTCCCCGTTGCAGATACTGAGCGAGGGCTTTCCGTTCCTGGGCGTTAAAGCGAAATGCTCGCCGTCCGTGAATGAAGAGGATTGGATACTTATACAGTTCATCGGTGGCACTCAATAATTTGCGCTGCGTTCCTGCTCGCATTTCAAATTGAACGCGCATCAGGGTTAACAGGTGGGCCAATGCGTGAGGTGCGTCGTCACTGCCTCCGGAATGGCTCAGTTTCGGAATGACCAGCGTTCCCCGCGCCGGTTGTTCATACGACTTGTCACGAATTGCCAGTTCCGGCCGGTCGAGTTTTTCTTTGAGTTCCCGGTTGGTCGCATAAGCGATGATGTTTCCACCTACCTTGGTCCGTTGCTCAACCTCGTCGCGAATCGCGGCAGGGTAGTCTGCCAGCTGACGACGCTGGTTTAATTCCCAGTAACAGGAAAGGTCAATGCGGCTGTAGACGACACTGGTTCGACAACAGGCATTGACGCCTTCGAGTGTACCTACGAATCGGGGATCGATCTTCTCCTGGGAAAACCAGATGGCGTGATCTGGTGGCAGTATTTGCAAGGGGCTTTCCGGGAACAGTTCTTTCATGAGCTTGCGGAAAGAGGTATCGAAAGCCTTGTTGTCACAACAGGCCTCGGCAAAGATGAAACCACCCTGGTTCACATAGTCGCGAAGGTTCTCTTTTTGCTCCTTGTTCAGTTCCAGCGATTCATAACCACTGATAAACAGCACGGGGGTTTCCAGCAGGTCGGTCAGGCTTGCCGACTGGATTGAAATCGTCTGCCAGCTGAGGTTGCGTTGCCAGAGCGACTCGATATGTCGAGTGAGGTTATGGACCGCATGACGGTGGTGGTTCCAGGCAGCGGAATCATCTGCTCCGTACTTCATTTGTGCGACGACCACCGGACGACGACCCTTGGAGAGAAACAACAGGGCCAGGCTAGTGCCGACCAGCTTATTGTCTTCCCTGACACCATTTCCCCGCCAGTGACCGTCGAGTGGATCCTGTTGTTTGACGAGCATCTCAGATCCCATCCGGTACCAGTCGTTGCGACCGAGGAAACGACGGCCTGTCAGGCGTCCGACGCGTTCCAGGGCATAGAGGTAATAGAGGTGGTTTTGGATCTTCAGCTTTTGTCCCAGGTAGTCAATGCCACGCTGTAACTGCTCCTCCTCCGCCTGTTCACTGCAACAGTCGACCCGGTTGTTGACGATCCGGGAATCGCCATTGCCCAGTTTCCCCGAAGCGATAATCAGCGAAGAAATGCCCGCGCAGGTCATGCTCAACGAGGAGCCCATACTAGGCTGGTATGGCCAGCCACCGGCCTTATCCTGTCGTTTTAACCAGTAGTCCAGTGCCATTTGAAAGGTTGCCTTGTCGACCTCGATGCCGACCTGTTCCGCTTCATGGAGACCCATCAGGGCAAACTGGGAATTGGAAGAATCGCTGGTCGATTGTCCGGAATTGTAACTCCAGCCTCCCCGATGACTGCCTTGTTTCACCTGCGCCTGTTGCAACCACTGCACATGTTGTTGAATCTGCAACCTGTCACGCTTGGGTTCTGCTGCGCACAGCGCCATGGTTACCAGCGCACGCGCATACACCATCTGCACGTTGTCCATGGCTCGCAGCTGTTCTAGTGATTGCTGAACGGTGGGATCCGAAGGCGGAAGACCCGACTGCAAGAGGGCCAGGGTACAAAGGGCGGGGATACCGCCTGGCACTGCTGCATACTCGGGCCAACGATTATTGTTGATTTTGTATTGGTTCTTGAGAAACGTGACACCACGGTCAATTGCCTTGTTCGCCTTTTTTGCCGTGATCTGTGCGGTTGCCGATGGCGTCAAGACCAGCGTCTGTTGAATTAGGCAGAGCAGCAGTATCCAGGCCAGGAGGGGCCAGCCGCCGAGCAGTGATCTGCTGGGGTGCCGCTCCTTAGTGGGTGGCAGCGGGCAAGTGCTTGCCATGACGATTTTCCTTGTTGGTGACCGGTGAACCATCCTGTCCGGCAGGTGACACCATGTTATAACGCAATTGGTACGCACGACCGTCTCAAACGGTGCAAATTTCGCTGCGGCAGCGAAATTGTCCAATTGATCCTGTTGTGACGCGCAGGGTCGTTATAAAGCTCCTGTAGGAGGACTAATTTCACATTCTCGGGCCTCTTCAACCAATTTAGGGTTCTTCGCTCACCGAGGCAACGCGAATGGTTTCGATTGCTGATGTTCGAGGAGGACTATAGAATCAAGGGTACTAACTATCAGTCGGCAATCAGAGGTTGTTGATCTTGGCAATGAGGCACTTGTTGTTTGGGTCATTGAACTGGACAGCCTGTTATTGGGAAGCATAAATCGGTGTCTACAAAACAGCGTAATTTAGGCGATGTGCTGCAAGAATTCAGCCAGCACCGCAAGCTGATGCAACAAGAGTTGCAGAAGGTGATTGTGGGCCAGGATGAGGTGATTGAGCAGCTTTTTGCCGCCATCTTTACCGGGGGACACTGTCTGCTGGAGGGTGTTCCAGGACTGGCAAAAACCCTGATGGTCAGTTCTCTGTCCGAGATCCTGGATATGAGTTTTAACCGCATCCAGTTTACCCCCGACCTGATGCCTTCAGACATCACGGGTACCAATGTACTGGAAGAAGATGACCAGGGTCGCCGCACATTTCGTTTCGTGGAAGGACCGATCTTTAGCAACATTGTCCTGGCCGATGAAATCAACCGCACGCCACCTAAGACACAGGCGGCCCTGCTGGAAGCGATGCAGGAACGGCAAGTTACGGTAGGTCGGACCACCTATCCGCTGCCGAAACCGTTCTTTACGATTGCTACTCAGAATCCAATCGAGCAGGAAGGAACCTACCCGCTCCCGGAAGCTCAATTGGACCGTTTCATGTTTAACATTAAGGTTGGTTACCCCAGTGCCGAGGAAGAAGAGAAGATACTGGC
>JAYGDG010000376.1:0-2172 GCA_046583015.1 Pirellulaceae bacterium
GGTCCATCGTAAGGCTACTCATATCAATCCTCCACGTTTTCGAATTACCCACTCGCAGGTGAGTAAGAGGATCATGACCGCCAACAGCGGCCAGGTATCCCACAGGGTTTGACGCGTTTGTTCAGTATACCGCCGAGTGCCGGACCCGAAAAAGTCAAGAACGTCCGCTGCCTGATCTGCCTCCACAACACTACCCCCCGAAAGATGGGTTAAATAGGCGAGGGCTTCTCGATCGGCCGTTGGTTCGAGCAGTTCTTTACTATTAACTTGTGGCGAAAGTACGGTAATTGCAGTCTCGACGGCCTCTTCTCCGTCAACTGCCAGCACTTCAGCTGCTCGCGGACTTTCCAAGACCAGGCGGAAGGTTCCTTCACCGGGCAACTGATTAAGTTCTAGTTGATACATGCCGGCCGAGCCGGGGACGGGTTCGAGCGGTTTGGTGAGTACGAGTTTTTGATCCTGGAAGACTTTGAGTTGCGCTTCTTCGTCGATGATTGGTTCGAGCTTGGCATCGGTTATTTTTGCTTTCACGGTAATACTCTCGCCATAACCGTAGAGAATTCGATCGGTACCGAGCCGAACCTTGCTTGTTCCCGCTTGCAGTTTCCCGGATTCGGCCCAGCGTAAGATCTGTCCCCAGAAGCGGTGATGATAAGTATCGCCAACTCGATACCGCAATCTCCAGGTGCGATCTGAAGTAATCATCATCACGCGTCCGGCACCGTAGGAGTGGGTAGCCAGCAGTGCATTTTGGCGTTCCAAGGCTTCTCGTTTTTTTCGTCGTTGGTCAGCTTGTTCAGTTGATTCTTCGGCAGGTGCCAGCAGTTCTGTTTCAATTTGCTTGGAACTGGCATAGGCCAGCACGGTGGCTCCCGGTTTGGCTCCACTGATTGGATACCGCCAGTACAGATCGGGAAGTTCACTCCAGATACGATTATTCTCATCTGGCGTTTCCGCTTGGCGCATGACGGCGTGTCGACGTCCGGCCTGCGTGAGCGTCCAGCGGAAGCTCGCTTCTGGTGCTGCCACCATGGTTTCTGTCGTCGCTTCAAAGGTGACCGGGAAAAGTGCTTGTAGCGCAGTATCAACAAACTGGTGCGGCAAGTTTCGGGGACCGGCGATCACGATCAGTGTGCCACCGCGTTTACTTACAAAATCATGAATGATCCGGATACCGTCAGGGGTCAATTGTTGGGCCGACACATCTCCCAGGACGATAACATCGAACTTCATCCATTCCTGTTCATTCGCTGGTAAGCTGGTGGCTTCATGGTCTCCATCCGAGCGTGTCACGGAAGCTGGCACATCCGGACGTTCCTTCACCGATGCCAGGCGATCTGGTGCCAGCAGCACCGTCTGCAGACGAACGGTTTTATCTCGGCCGACGAGTAGATTCCGAAGGTAGCGGAATTCCCAACGGGGCCGATCTTCGATGATCAGCACCTGGGTCCGTTCATCGGTAACAGCAACGGTAACATCCCGCACATTATTGTTGGCAAAGGTATCTTTTGGTCCAGCATCACCGTCGCGTGTTTCAATCTGAACGCTGTACCGTTGAAACCCTTCTGCCTTTGGGACATCGTACAGTTCAACGACGCCCGTGAATTCATCCTCGTTGATCTCAATCTTCTGCTCGATCGGTTTGTCTTCACCATGTGACATCACCAGCCAAACATCCCGGTTTTTCATACCGGTGACTTTGACGCGGACACGCACTCGCAGCTGGTCTTCCACGAAGAGCGTGCTGGGTGATTCCAGGCTAGCGATGGCAGCATCAACAGGTGCCCGGGAACTACCTACGACAACGGCAGAAACTGGAATCTGTCGGTTTGCCAGTTCACGAGCTACCGTACCCAGGTCTCCCGTCGCATTGTGGCGTCCATCGCTGACCAGCAGGATTCCTGCCAGTTTATCTTGTGGGATCTGTTCGCGAACGGCCTCCAGGGCAGACACGATGTCGGTTGTCAAACGGTTCCGTTGTACGGCGGCTTCCGCTGTCTGCTGTTGTTGTTGATCATCGGGGGCCGCGCCATTGGATAGCGGGCTGTCAGTAGTGGTTTGCTCCGATGCGGCGAGGGCCAATTCAGCTTTGAGCTGCTCTTCGGTTGTTTCCGTAAGCTGGCTATCGAAACCAAATACCTTAACGGTATATCCATCACGAAACTTACCTAG
>JAYGDG010000506.1:0-1933 GCA_046583015.1 Pirellulaceae bacterium
TGAATCTCGTAGTCACCCGGCTCGATGACGCCAACACCGGCAAAGAAGTGGCGCGACATCCGTGGGTGACGGATTTCATTAACAACATCGCCACGCCGGCGGTGGCGGGTAACCGCGTCATTGTCACCTCGCGCTACAATGTGCAGTCCTCCGCGTTGCTGGAAATCAGCCTGCGTAAAGGCGCGCGAGAGGTATGGCGCATCCGCGAGGCCTCGGGTGTGTGCAGCCCCGTCATTTTTGAAAATCATTTTTACTGGGCCAACAAGGGCCTGTACTGCTTCGACCTTGCTACTGGCAAACGCCGCTGGTTGGGTGGCCGCTACAGCGATGCCGGTTCGTGCCTCATCACCGCCGATGGGAGGTTGCTGATTTGGGCCAACAGCGGCGACCTGTCGCTGGCGGAAACGGCCAAGCGCTCGCCGGGCAAGGCGACCATCCTGCAGGAAAAGCGAGGCGTGTTTCGTGGCATGGCCTGGCCCCACGTGGTGCTGGCCGATGGCTGCATCTACGTCCGCGACATCAGCGGTTCCATGAAATGTTTTGCGCTGCGGGTCGGTCAATGAACCCGATTGCCGGTCCTTTCATCTGTTTTCAGCATTGACCCGACAAAGCCCCCGTCATTGACGTCGGCCAAGGTAGCTCACCCCTCCTCCCCGCATCAGTCCTTGAGCAGGCGTGGCGGGAGGCGTAGCGTCGGCGGGGATGAAGACAAAATTACTAACAATTCTTCTTGGGGTGGCATTACTGGCGGCCTCTGCAAAAGGTGCTGAGCCTTCGTACCTTCCGGGTGGAGAAGAGGTCAAGAAGGCAGTCGATGCCCGACGCGGCGAGACGGAATTATCCAAACTGGCCGCGAAGATGGAGCCGGGTACCTGGGCCGAGCTCAAGACGACGATGCCTAAGAGACTCTGGACTTCCCCGCCGCCGAGTCACGGACTGCATATAGCCGGCTGGACGGATGACGCGCACTGGGACAGCCGTACCGGTCAGTTTCTGTACATGGGACTGCGCCAGACGCGGCAGTTCATCGCTTACTCTGAAGAGAACAACACGTGGCGTGTGATTAAGCTTGATCCAAAGAGTGATAATCCTGTGTTCCAGACTAAAACAGGGCACATCTACGAGACCAACGGCTTCGACCACGAAAGGAGCCGCTTTTACCATTTCTACCGGGATTTCAGAAGCGCGGAAGAGAATATCAACCTGAAAGGCGGCATCTCTTACTTCGACGTGGTCACGGAGAAGTGGACCAAGCTGCCTGCCGGCGGCCCGGGTGCGATGGCGCTTGAATATTTCGGTGCCCTGGACGGATTGGTCGTGCTTGGAAAAGAGGCCAAGTTCTTCAGCAACAAGCGCCAGAAATGGGAGTCACTGAGCGCCTCTCCGGTGGACGGCTATCACAGCCTGATGCGTCACAATCCGTATCGCAATGAGATACTGATGGGCGGCGGCAATCACAACAAGCGGGTGGTGGCGCGGATTACCAAAGAGGGAAAGATTGAAAGGTTGAAGGATTTTCCAGGCGATTTCGGCCTTTCCCCTGACAAGGTTACCATAGACCCGACTTCGGGACGCTACCTGATGTTTTCATGGAAGAATGGCCCCTTGAAGTGTTTTGAGTTCGACAGTAACGAGAACGAGTATCGTTTGGTGAAGAACGCCTCATTCGGGCCGTATCCATATAAGAAATACTCCGCGACCTATTCTGTCTGTGCCTTCATCCCGGAGTACGGCGTTGTTATGTGGGGGGAACCGAGGGGGGTCTTTCTCTACAAACACGACTCCTCCATAGAATACCCCCTGGTTGCCTCGGTGCCGCAAACGGCTGAACCCAAAAAGAAGAAGTAGGGGGGCACCTTCCGCCTAAAGCAACTCGAAGGCGTCTCGGTACGGCTCGTACTTCCCCCTGCTCGACGGTGCAACCGATTTGCTC
>JAYGDG010000520.1:0-14617 GCA_046583015.1 Pirellulaceae bacterium
ATGCGATGTTGCCGACGAAAGTCAGGTTAATCAGTTTCGCGATCATGTTTGTGATGCTTTTCAAACGGATTTTATTCATCTGCTGATTAATAATGCTGGCATTGGTGGCGGTCGTAGCTTTGTTGCTGGTGATCGCAAGGAATGGGAAAGGACCTTTAATGTCTGCTGGTTTGGTGTCTATTACGGATGTCGTGCGTTCATGCCCTTGTTGGTGGCTGCCGACTCCGCCAGGCTTGTTAATGTTAGCAGTGTGAATGGTTTTTGGGCTTCGCTGGGGCCCGACATGCCGCACTCGGCTTACAGCTCCGCCAAATTTGCTGTCAAAGGATTTACGGAAGCAATGATCAGCGATCTACGTGCAACCGCGCCGCATGTGAAGTGTAGTGTCGTGATGCCCGGGCATATCGGCACAGATATTGCGATCAATACCGGTCGTGTCTTGGGGAGACCATCAGCCCTTGAGTTAACTGACGAGGAAGCTGAAGCCGCACGGAACGTGCTGCTGGAACGGGGGACACAAGTTGAAGACTTTACGCCAGACCAAATTCGTGGCTGGCTTCATCAGCGCGACATGCAATTTCGTGAACGGGCCCCAACAAGTGCGGATGAGGCCGCCGAGATCATTCTTGACGGTATCCGTAACGACCGTTGGCGAATTCTGGTTGGCGAAGACGCCCATGCGATGGATGCCGACATTCGTAATGACCCCGAGAATGCCTACGACAAAATGTTTATGGAAACGCTTCATCAGGATTTCGATGAGTCGGCGTGACCGATCCAGGGCTGAGCCAAGGAGTTGCGGTGATCGGTTTTAACCGGAAACAGCTTTCGTTTTGCCGGATTAAGGTCGCATGAGTCGTTGTTGTCACGTTGGGATATGTCCAGTGGCCCGTTTTAACTCCTCTCTCGGCGACGCTGGTTTGGTGTTTTGCCCGCGTTGCGAAGGATGTAGCGGGTTCGAGGTTTCCAGATTCCCCGCTAACTTCTCCTGACAAGTAAGTTTCTGCCTTGTGCTGATCGGAACTCGTTCACCATTACGTTGACAATTAAGGAGCCGTTTGATACGGTTGAGGGCGTTCCGGAGGACTAGTAAGCGTTGGCAGAAAAGTCTAAATCAGCCCAACCTCGTGTGACGGTGCTTGGACTGATTTAAGTTTTTATGCCGGTGGTACTTGGAGACGGTTTACATCCGACCACCCGGGGTTTCTGGAACAAGAAATGAGTTCGTGATAGTGGGTCTTGGATCGCTGTCACGCGGAAACAGCCGATTCGTTTAGACACTCACATTGTTCCATGACAGCTATCGATAACTCCCCTGATGACGCCATGCGCCCCGAGGCAGCGGCGACCGTTGCCAACCGCCTGACATGCGTGCCGGAGAGTCAGGAGATTACCAGTTGTGAACAACAACTGGGCTACACGTTTCAGGACAAGTCGCTTTTGAGCCTGGCACTGACCCACGCTTCCGGCGCTGATCACCGGTTGGCATCCAACGAACGCCTGGAGTTTCTGGGAGACGCGATTCTGGGCTCCGTGGTTTGTCAGCGGTTGTATCAGAAATATCCTGAGTCCCTGGAAGGCGACTTGACGACTATTAAATCGGCCGTGGTAAGTCGACAAACGTGTGCCAAGGTCAGCCAGAACTTGGGGCTGGAGAAGTTCCTGGTGATTGGCAAAGGAATGACCAATAGCGAATCTGTGCCACTCTCACTGCTAGCGGGCTTATTTGAATCATTGGTGGCAGCGATTTACCTGGATGGGGGTGAAAAGTCGGCCCGTTGTTTCATCGAACGTTACCTGGATCCCGAAATTGAACTGGTGGCCAGTGGTGAATCGGGTGAAAACTACAAATCGTCGTTGCAACAACTGGCACAAAGAGACTTCGGCAGCACCCCTGTTTACCAACTGCTTGATGAAAAAGGGCCTGATCATGCCAAGTGCTTTAAAGTGGCTGCCGTGGTAAGCGACAAAGCATTCGCCCCGGCTTGGGGTCGAAATAAGAAGGAAGCGGAGCAACACGCTGCCTGTAATGCACTGGCTCAAGTTGAAAATAACCCAATTCCCCACCCATCAGAATAAAATGGAGTCTCGTGTGACGCGTTGTGTAACACTACTGTCCGGCGGCCTCGATAGCATGCTGGCAATTCGTATCATGCAAGATCAGGGCATCGAAGTGGAAGCGCTGAATTTCAAGACGATGTTTACCTGCTGCCAGGATCTGTCCGCCCAGGCCGCGACTCGCTTGGGAGTGCGATTGACCGTGGTTAGCCAGGAAGATGATTACCTCGAACTGATCAAGAAACCACGCTTTGGGTATGGCAAGGGAGCCAATCCGTGTGTCGACTGTCGGATCTATATGTTTGAGCGGGCTCACAAGTTCATGGAGCAAATTGGTGCCGACTTTATTGTCAGTGGCGAAGTTGTTGGGCAACGGCCCATGAGCCAGAAACGACGAGACCTGGACGTGATTTCCCATCAGTCAGGCCTGGAAGACCTTTTGCTCCGTCCTCTCTCGGCAAAGTTGTTACTGCCCACGTTGCCAGAACGAAACGGGCTGGTTGACCGCGATCGTCTCTATGCCTTCCAGGGCCGCAGTCGCAAGGGACTAATTCGACTGGCCAAAGCCTACGGATTGAAAGAAGTGCCGACTCCGTCGACAGGATGTGCCTTAACCGAACCATTGTTTGGAAAAAAGGTTCATGACCTGATTCAAATCCAAGTCGACCCCCAACCCTGGGATTTTCAACTGGTTAAAATCGGTAGACACTTTCGCTTTGATGAACAGACTAAGGTTATCCTGGGTCGCAACGAGGCCGAGAATCAACAACTTGAGTATGCTCATCGTTTGCCGGATGCGACCAGTACGGCGCTGTTAGATCCGGAAAGTTTTTCCGGTCCTGTCGCATTAGTTAGCGGACCGCCTACCGAACAGGCGCTTGAATTTGCACTGGCGCTGGTGCTGCGCTACGGGGCGAAAAAAGATGAGAGCGACAATCGTGTTTGTGTCACGATCGGCCAGCAGACCAGCACGATGCTGGCGACTGCCCACCCGCAAGCAGAAGAAGCAGTGACCATTTCAGGACGCTGTTGAGGGCGCCGGCGCAGCCAGTGTGTGAGAACGTGGTGCCGGTAAGAGTTGCCAGAAACTGCGGACGTCAGCCAGGCAGGAGTCAGGGAGTTTTCCCGGAGCATAGGCGGCCCGTGAATAAAGTTTCCCAAGGCGACGCAATGAGGGAGCCATTTCCTTACTGCGTTTTCCCAGGCTGCGTGTGAATTCGCTGGGAGTCTCGTACTCCTGCCGCCCATAACCACTTTCACGAGCCCACGCTTCGAGTGCTTCAAAACTGTAGAGCACCATCTGCTCCACGGTCCATTTGCGACTTTTCGATCTATTGAAAGGATTGGAGAAAGAGGCAAAGGAACGGTAGACGGGCGGTGCGACCTGGGTGCCGGCTTCTGCGGATTCGGTTTCAGGTCTTTCGCGGAGTCCGCGTAACCAATTCCAGAAACTGCGTAACTCGGCAAGAAACTTTTTCCAGGCAGCGACAAACTGTTTCCAGTACCGCACCAGTAAGTAAATCCCGACTAGGCAGAGAATCACGTAGAAGAGGATCTTCAGAATCGCTGGCAAGCTCTCCGGAAGATGCTTGGGGAGCCAGGGGTTCGAACTGGCATCCTGGCTGTCCCCCTTGTCTCCTTCTGCTCCAGAATCACTCTCGTCTCCGGATGATTGGCTTCCAGACTCAGCAGAATCATCTGATTGGGAGCCCTGGTCGCCAGCTTGCTTCGAGTTCGGATCGTTCGCTTGCCCTGAATTGTTGCCACTGCTCTGGCCACCACTCTGGGATCCGCTAGAAGATCCCGCTTCGTCCTTGCTGTCGGAGGAGGATCCTGAACCAGGCTCACCGCTCTGATCCGACGAGCCGGAAGAGTCATTACTGGAGTCGCCGGTCTGCTTGCCGTTTCCCGGCCCATCCTGACCAGGGCTTTCTCCGGGACCAGGATTTTCGCCATCGATACCGTCCTTTCCAACTCCCTTTTTCGAGGATTCGAGATCATCGGATGATTGCCACGCTTTGGCCAGTTGGGTGAAGACTGAGGGATGGCCAGGGCGTGGTAAGAGCAGGCAAAACAGCAGCATCAGGACGATCAGAGAGACACCGATGCCCAACCAGGTGGCCGCCATTTCTACCGGCATTTCGACTTTGCGCTGTCGCAAGTAGCGACGCAAGCCAAGGAAACTGGTCGTTAATAACAGGCACAAACCACTGACCACGTAGACACACAACAAGAGGAATGCATACTGTTGTATCGCCGGGTCCTGGTCCCGCAGAAACCACTGGCCAAAACCGAACAGCGGCAAGGCGGCCAGCGAGAAGTAGATGACCCACAGGCCAGGGGCATGAGGCCGGCGACGCCGCTGAGTAAAGCGTTGCCACCAGGACAGGGAGGATTCCGTGGCGGCCTGTTGGTGAACGGGATGATCAACGTTGCCTGCGGGATCCCCGACATATCGGGGATCGTCAAGACCCAGGTTGCCAAGCAATCCTTCACCACCAGCGTCTTCATCCTCGTTGATCCAGGTGCAATCCCAGGTCAGTTTGTGAGCTGACCACCAGATGATCGCTAATAACCCCACGTTGATAATGCCGCTGATTTCTCGCAGCGATTCCGACTGGATTTCGACCAGGTTGGTGACAGCCAGGATGGCGACTAGTCCCAACGGAATACTGTACATCACCGCATGTTCGGTCCCCTCTTCCATCGAAATGCGACCGATCAAAACCGTGGCCATCACATACATGGCACAAATGAAGTGCAATCGCATTTCGAAAGCGCCTTCATAGAAGACCGTGATCAGGAAAAACGTCAAGCTGCAAATCAAGGTCATGATCAGCGCTGGCGTGATGGTGATCACCAGGTAATCCATCAGTGTTTTATGATGTCGAGGCATGGGACAGGCTCAAAAGCACGATCTTTGGCAGGGGGTTATCGCAGCAAGTAATTTTGACAGACACCAGGAATCGATTCTTCACTCTTTAAATGATAGGTCGGTATTCTTTGGGAAAGTAGACTAGCCGATGCTTCAGCAAACGACATGTCATCATAAAGATTTAAAATGGCGGACACCGCGTAACCGCGGCGCTTTAGGTTGCCCAGCGCAATGGCGGTCGATTCATCAACCCGAGGTATGATGGCCAGCACCGTGGCATCGCGTGGCATTCGGCTGGCCGTTTCTGTCGTGAGCTGTTCGAGCGTCAGGCCGTCACTTAACTCAATGCGGGCCAGTGTCTCTCGAATCCGCAGCATCTGTTCCACTTCCCGACGGGTGTCAATAACGAGCGGTTGCAGTCGGTCACTTTCATCCAGCATCGATCCGGCATCCCGAGCTTGTCGCCGACTACTAGCCTGGGCCCCGAGTTCCTGTTGACGGATGCGGTCAGCCGCATCGCGACCGTTTGAGATGAGGCCGATTTGCTGTCCCATTTGCTGGACGGCGTAAGCAATCGAAGCAGCTGCTGTCACCGCCAGTTCGGACCGTACCGGTTCATCTGCTGAATCATAAGCGTGTTCGTGAAACTCCAGCAATAGCGTGACGCCGGCAACCGTCGTTGGCTCGTAGATTTTACTGTGCAACTGCCCAGTCCGTGCCGAGGCACGCCAATGAATACGGTTAAGTGGATCGCCGATTTCATAGCGGCGAATGCCAGCAATTCGAGTGGGGTCTTCGTAGAGCCGATAAGACATTTTCACTTCGCCGATGGGGCGTCGTGAGGCGATATCGAAACCCTGCAAGGGAATAATCTTGGGATAGACCATCAAATAGTTCGGGTGATTACCGACACGATAGCGTCGGTGTAACCCAAATAAGTCGCCCGTTTCCAGGACGGTCGGCCCTAATTGAAAATAGCCACGACGGTGACATTCCAACTGGTAATGCATGGTCTTGGACTGGTTGCCACGCAACATGGCTAACTTCAGACTATTGCCAGTTAGTTGCAGCCCGGCAGGAGGCTGGTGCAAGGCTCGCTGCGGTAAGACATCCTCCAACAAGACCCAGGGAATTGGGAACTTGCCACGATTGTGGACCGTTACATGAATAGCAACCGTTTCACCGACTTCGGCGGTGAGGCGATTGCATTGACGAGAAGACGTTAAATGCTTAATCCAGGATTGGGTCAGTAGCCGGCTGACAACCATCAGGGTCAGCAATGTATACATGGCATACGCCAGCATGTCGGATTGCATCAACTGGGCTAACAGCAGTAACAATCCAGCTCCGACAAACCACTTCATGTTTCTTATCCAGATGCTGATAGTGTGGGGACAGCAATTCCAGCCATGATTTCCTGGACGATACTCTCAGCTGTGATCTTGCGCAGCCGACTGTCTGGCTTGAGGATCACACGGTGATTGAGAATCGGACCGGCGACCCGTTTAATGTCGTCGGGCTGAACAAACGAGCGGCCCCGGACTGCCGCCATCGCCTGGGACGTACGAAACATGGCGATCGAAGCCCGCGGACTGGCACCAAGTGTTAAATCCTCGTGGTCCCGAGTGTCGTGAACGATTTGCATCAAATACTGACGAACCTTTTCATCCACGTGGATCTCACGAACAGCCGCCTGGCAGGCCAGCAACTCCTCGCCACTGATCACCGCTTGTAAATCCTCCAGGGGATGACGGTGTTGCAGCATTTCGAGCATCTTGAGCTCTTCTTCCATCGTCGGGTAGCCAAGACTGAAACGCATCAAGAACCGGTCTAACTGTGCTTCCGGCAGCGGAAACGTCCCTTCATGATCAATTGGATTTTGAGTGGCAACTACCAGGAACGGGGACTCCAGTGGACGGGTGACCCCGTCAATCGTGACAGAACCTTCGGCCATCGCTTCCAGCAGCGCGGCTTGCGTCCGCGGTGTGGCGCGGTTGATTTCATCGGCCAGTACCAGGCGTGAAAAAATTGGTCCGGGACGAAATTCGAATTCAGCGGTCTTGGGATGAAACACACTGGCACCGGTAACATCCGTGGGAAGCAGGTCTGGTGTGCATTGAATGCGCTTGAATTCGCAGCCAACACTGCGGGCTAAAGCCCTCGCGAGAATCGTCTTGGCCACACCAGGCACATCCTCGAGCAGAATGTGTCCTTCCGAAAACCACGAGACCATCGCTAAGATCAGTTGCTGTCGCTTGCCAACAATCACCTGTTCCACATTGTTGATAACGCGTTTGGCAATATCAGTAACGTCAGCCACAGTTCGGTTCACTCTTGCGATGACAGCGTGATGGGTAACTCTACGGTTCATGCTACCGGACGAAGATCCAGTACGCTAGGCAGGACGCCAGCGGTTTGCCGCTCTCTTTACAGCTGGTAGGCCGTTTGCAGTTGATACTGGCTGTGAGCAGCAAGGAAGGCTTCAATACGGTCCTGACGCTCAAATGCCTGCGGTAGAAAGTCCAACGCTTCCTGCAGCTTTTCGTCCGGTTCGGCACAGCTAAAACGTAAAAAGCCACCGCCCGCCTCGCCAAAACATTCCCCACCTAAACAGGCAACGCCGAATTCATCGTCGGCAGCTTGTAGCAGGTACATCGCTAAACCGTGAGACGTGATATTGAAGCGATGACAGATGGCCGAGACATCTGGGAAGACATAAAAGCTGCCGCCCGGTGTCAGGCAGTTGATGTCTGGTAAGGCATCCAGCTGGCTGGAAAGATATTCCACTTTTTGACGAAAGGTAGCCATGTTCTTGTCCCGCTCCGGCAGATCATTTTTCAAGGCGGCAATGCCTGCCATCTGTACAAACGGAGGAACACAGGAAAGTGCGGTGTTGGTCAACTTGGCAATCAACTGGGCGATGGCCGGCGAACTGACCGTAAAACCTAAACGCCAGCCACTCATGCTGAAGGATTTGCTGAACGTGTAAGCTGCCACGCATTGATCCATCATTCCTTCTTCGGCCAGTAACGAGTGATGCTGGCCAGTCCAAACCATCTGGTCATACGGCTCATCACAAAAGACCGCAATGTTACGACCGCGGATCAAGCTGGCCAAGTCCTTCAAGTCATCATGGGTTGCGATTCCACCGGTCGGATTGTGAGGACTATTAAGGAAAATGGCCTTGGGCTGAGGGTCTTCTTGCAGGAACTTCTCCACGTCATCGAGGTTAGGTCGAAAACTGCGATCCTGTCGCAAACTGGAAAAAGTAATTCGCCCTCCACGACGGTCGATGTTCGGTACATAGGTCGGAAAGTAAGGGCTGAAGACCAGCACTCCGTCACCAGGATTGACAAAGGCTTCGCAGAACAGGGTCTCGAAATTCTTGGCTCCCGGTCCGGCAACCACGCAGTCGGCAGTGGCCGGTACTGAATATTGTCCCTGGACGTAATCGGCCGCCGCCTGGCGAAATTCGGGCAAACCGGTCGAAGGACCGTAATGACAGTGATCGGCTTCGATCGCTGCGATACCGGCCGCGGCAGCAGCACGGGTGGTCAGAAACGGACTGTCTCCAATTTCCAGTTCAATGACACGTTTGCCCGCCGCCTTCAGTTGCTTGGCAATCGCCAGCACGTCAAAAGCGGTTTCGGTCTTGATCCCCTGGGCGAGTTTGCTGAATTCTACTTGCATGTCACTTCCTGCCTTTGCCGTGAATGAACCGGCCTCCGGAGAGACTGGTTGGATTCAAATGTAGTACAGCTGACCATTGTGATCGCCAAAGGCCGGGAGAAGCAACCGGTGAAAGCCAAAACTAGTGAATTTCACGCGGCCAAATTTAGCTTCGGGATCGACCAGCACAACCGTTAGGTCAGGCAGTCGCGTTCAGGCGAGCAAAGGCTTGATCACGTGCCCATGGACATCGGTCAAGCGTCGATCAATGCCATTGTGACGGACCGTCAAGCGCTGGTGATCGATGCCCAGCAAGTGCAGCACGGTGGCATGGATGTCATAGACCTGTGTTGGGTGATCACGGTCCAGCGGCTTGTAGCCCCACTGGTCACTTGGGCCATAGGAAATCCCACCCTGAATCCCACCGCCACAGAGCCAATTGGTAAAGACATAAGGATTGTGGTCCCGGCCTTTGCTTCCCTGGGTGGAAGGCATGCGACCAAATTCCGTGGTCCAAAGAACAATGGTCTCATCTAGCAGGCCCCGCTGTTTCAAGTCCTGGATCAAGGCAGCGGTACCGTGAGCCATGCCCATGGCCAGGGGCTTATGGTCACGTTCAATGTCTTCGTGGCTGTCCCAGTTGCGGCGCGGAAAACTGTTGTCGTTACCGGACCAGATCTGTACAAATCGTACCCCCCGTTCCAGCAATCGCCGCGCGATCAGGCACTTGCGACCGAAGTACTCTGTTTCTTCCGGAACATTGATCTTGTCCGGGTATTTTCGTCCCACCTGGTCGAGTCCATAGAGTTTCAGGATGTGGGCCGGCTCTCGCGAGATGTCCAAGGCCTCCGGTGCGCTTAGCTGCAGCCGGGCCGCCAGTTCGTAAGAACGGATGCGTGCTTCCAGTCGCTCGTCACCGGGCCGTTGTTGCTGGTAACTGCGGTTGAGTGAATTGACCAGCGAGAGCGCTGCCCGGTCGCTGTCGGCAGTGACAAAATCCTGTTGAGGTTTTAAATCGGCAATCGGGTTTTTTCGCTGGGGGAAGATCGTGGTTCCCTGCGTGTCGGTAGGAAGGAAAGCAGCCCCCCAGTTTTTCGGGCCATTGGAGGCATAACCGCGGTGATCCGGCAAAACGACAAAGGTTGGTAACTCGTCGTTTAGGCTTCCTAATCCGTAGCTGATCCAGGATCCCATGCCGGGAAAACCGGGACGCTGAAAACCGGTCGCCTGCAGGTAGGTTGCCTGGCTATGGACTCCAGTTTTTCCAACCATGTTGTGCACGAAAGCCATCTCGTCCACGCAGTTACCCAGCGGAGCAACGGCCTCGCTGATTAGCTTGCCACATTTTCCATAAGGCTGAAACTTGAAGGGCGATTTCATCCAGGGGCCAAGTCCGTTTTGGAACGCTTCGACATGCTCACCAAAATCGGACTTCTCGCCATGGTGTTTCTCCAGCATCGGCTTGTGATCCCACAAGTCGAGGTGGCTGGCCGCACCACCCATGAATAATTGCACGATACGCTTGGCTTTCGGAGGATGGTGCAGTACACCACCCAGGACCCCCGACGTTTGACCAGCCTGGAGGACGTCGCCGGCCAGCATCGAGGAGAGCGCAATCCCTCCCAGTCCGCCTCCGGACTGCCAGAGGAAGTTGCGACGAGTGAACTGTTGCGAAACGGCGCAGGCAGGAGTATTTGATCGATAATTCATGGCTAGTCGATATAAACAAATTCACTCAGGTTGAACAACAGGCGACAAAGGTTCTCCAGTCCAAATTGCTGAGCGTAGTCGGTCAGTTGTTGGTGTTCGGATGGTTCGGGGGTACGACCGGTAATCAAGCTCATGGCTCGCATCACTTGCGCATCCAGGTCCGGTTTCTCACGCTGCAAGCGGCGGGCAAAGTGCTGAGCCATGCTCAATGTAAACCGGTTGTTCATCAGCGAAAGGGCTTGCAGGGAAGTGAGCGTTTCCATGCGCTGGGGCGTACTTTGTGACGAGTCGGCACAGTCAAGAGTGGTCATGAAGGGATCCGGTTGAGAGCGAACGACGAAACGGTATACCGATCGACGATGAGAACGCGGATCGTTAGGATCGTACTTGTGGTACTCATAGTGAGGAGAATGAGCCGTTTTCTCCAGCTTGAACAGGTAAAACCCGGGTCCCTTCATCTGCAAGTTCAAGCGGTTGCTGACGGACAACACGGAGTCTCGAATTTCCTCGGCTTCCAGTCGTCTCCGGTTCATACGCCAGAGGTAACGATTATTACTGTCGATGGCTGCGTTTCCTGGATGCGTGCGACTCGACTGGCGATAGACAGCGCTGGTCACGATCAGGCGATGCAAACGCTTGATCGATTGATCCCCGTTGCGAAGTTCACAAGCCAGCCAATCGAGCAAGGCTGGATGAGAAGGCAACTGTCCCATGCGGCCAAAATCATTGGGTGTCTCTACTAATCCCTGGCCAAAATGATGGAGCCAGAGACGATTTGCCATCGATCGCCAGGTTAGCGGATGGTCGCGACGTGTGAGCCACTTTGCCAAGGCGACACGCCGGTCACTCTCGGTATGTTCGGCTGCCAACCGGAAACGACTTGAAGCCGCAGTGATTAACGCGGGTACGTTGGGCTCTGCCACTTCGCCGGGAGAGAGGATGTTGCCACGGGCCAGTAGGTGAATGGGTCTTGGTTTTCCCTGGGTGGGTTCAAAATTTCCCTGGACCTTAAAAGTTGTGCTCGCGGCGTAAACCATCTGGCCTGGGGCCAGTTGGTCGATCTGTTTGCGAATTTCGGCCACTTCTGCGACCAGCTTCTTTCCGCGCTGCCGGCTCGCGGGCGTGTGTATGCGGTTAAGGATCACCTCTCGCTGCTTGCGGAGTTTTGCCAGTTGCTGGCTAACGGCTGGATCGCTTGTCTTGGCCCAGATGCCATCGGTCAAGTTCTTTCTTGCCCAGCGAACAGGTGCCTGAATTGAATCAAGTGCCGTGACCGGTTTGCGGAGGGCCAGGTTTCGTTTGCCCGTGTCCAGTACTTCCACTTCGGCAATTGCGAAAATGTAATCTTTTGACCGTAGCGCCAGTCGGCTGGCCGTGACACGCAGGTAACGTCCAGACTTGTCAACCTTGGCAACGCGAAACGGTGACAGTCCGGGATTCGTGAAGTCGCCTGCTGTTCGGTCGGCCAGTAGCACTACCCCCGTCTCGAACTTCGCATCGTCAGATACCTCGATGCGGAAACGGACTGGAAAACCAAAGCCGGCGCCGATGTTGCCAAAATCATCGTGGCACGGATGAAGTACGATCTCATCAATGGCGGACGATTGTCCCAAGTCCACTTGGACCCATTTTACCGTGCCAGTCTGTTTGCTAATCGCGCTATGGTAGCCAAAGGCCGGATGCTTGTCCTGGAGTTTTTCCAGCCCTTCCAGGCGTTTTATTTCAGCCTGGTTAGCGGCCATTTCTTCGCCGCCGGCCTGGCGAAGTTGCTGGCGGTGCTGGTCGAGCTTTTGCTGGGACTGCGCCAGTCTCGTTTCCAGTGGTTGCCGCTGAAGTTGAGTCTTGTCGTGGGCGTCATATGGTCGTTCAGCGCGATCGACTGCGGCAAAAACAGCCTGCAAAGCATAGTAATCGGACTGGGTAAAGGGATCAAATTTGTGATCGTGGCAACGGGCACATTGAATGGTGGTGCTGATGAACGTGTTGAACGTATTGCTGACCATGTCATCCCGGTCCAGGTGACGAGCTACCTTGCCGTCGATCTTGGACTCGGGGACTTCGACGTGTCCGATGAAGTCCCAGGGGCCAGCCGCAATGAAGCCGAGGCCTAATATGCCGTCTGCCGTACCAGGAAAAATGGCGTCGCCGGCCAACTGCTCCTGAACAAATTGCCAGTACGGTTTGTCTGCATTAAAAGAGCGAATCACGTAATCACGGTACGGCCAGGCATTGGGGCGTAGCTTGTCCTTGTCGTAGCCACACGTGTCTCCATACTTTACGACATCAAGCCAGTGTCGTCCCCAGCGTTCTCCATAACGGGGCGAAGCCAACAGCTGGTCCACCTTCTTTTCATAGGCTAGCGGGTCGGTTGAAGCCAGGAATTGTTGAACCTGGTGAGGCCCCGGCGGTAAACCGGTCAGGTTGTAATAGAGCCGTCTTAGCAGTGTTCGACGATCGGCTGCTGGTGCCGCTGTCAGTTTGTGAGCTCGCAGTTGGTTGGCAATGAATACGTCGATCGGATTGTCCACCCAGTTGGCGTCAGCGTCAGAAACCACTGGTAATGCCGGGCGCTGTAAAGGCCGATAGGACCACCATTCACTCGCCTTGGAACGGACGACGTAATCGCCAGGCCAGGCCGCTCCTTCTTGAATCCAGCGTCGCAATATCTTGATTTGCTGCCCAGACAACGGCTGACCATTCTTAGGCATTTCCGGTTTGTCGCCAGAGACATAGTCAATCAAGAGACTCTCCTGCGGCTTGCCGACGACCACCGCGGCCCCAGATTCCCCGCCACGCAGCAAGTGCTGGCGCTGTGAAAGGTTGAGACCACCTTTTGCCTTCTCACCCTGATGGCAACCAACGCAGTGCTGCTCCAGAATGACGGCTACTTGCTGCTGAAAGAATTTCACCTTCGCGGTCTCTTGTCCTGAACAGGCAGGAGGCCCGGTTAGCATCAGTGCCAACAATAGGCTGCTGGCTATTTTCGGAGTGAGACGATGGAGGCGACTTCTCATACGCCTGACATCCGACTGCGATAAGAACATCCAGGGTCCTCTAAAACGTGTGCCTTGATTTAACCGGACAACCGCCCCGTACGGATTCTTTGAATTCAAGTTACGAGTTCTTAGCCACAGTTGTTAGTATAGTCGATCTTCAAAAGCATGTAGACAGCGAGCAATTCGCAGATGGTCAGCATTGGCCTCAGGTGTTCTCGATCGTCACTAAGGCCTGCTCAAAGACTTGCCAATGCGGCTCTCCAAAAAGGACCCAGCGGATGTCCTGGGGCGACCTGTTTTGTAAAAGAAACTGATAGGCAACTCCCAATGCAATGGGAGCGGCCAGTTCCACGGGAAACCCGTAAATCCCCGTCGATATGGCGGAAAAGGCAATCGACTGGCAGCCTAATTCGGCGGCAGTTTCCAGCGCCTGATAGTGTGCGGCCCGTAGCAGCTCAGAGGCTTGTTCCTGTTGTTGCACATGGTAGATCGGTCCCACGGCATGAATGACCCAGCGAGCTGACAGGTTGCCGGCTGCGGTCACACGCACTTCGCCCGTTGGGCAGCGCTGGCCATCGGCATTCGGAGTGATTTGCTGACACCATCGCAATAACTGCGGTCCTGCCGCGCGATGAATGGCACCGTCCACACCGCCGCCACCAGCCAGCTGGCTGTTGGCAGCGTTGACGATAGCATCGACGTTTTGGTCGACGATGTCGCCCAGCACTAGTTCAATGGTGCCCAGGCCAACGCGATGAACGGTCATTTCGGAAACTCCCAGTAGCCTTTCTAAAGATTGGTATGAGTGGTTTGTTTTAGGGGATTGGTTGGTACTCGTCTACCACTTTCCCACGAGTGTGAAATGACAGCTTCCGGGTCCTTTTGATCTTGCAGTTGACTTGATTTAACGGTCATGGCATGGTGAGATCCTGTAGGTGATTTGTGCTTGTTAATTTGCCATCCGATAAAGTTGGGCCACAGGCCATGAATGACAACACGTCAGCTGACGGGGACGATCAAGCGCAAGCTGAGGTGCCTGTTCGCAGACCATTTTCCCGGACGATTCGAGTGCTCGCTCGCCTGCTCTATCGGTCGATCCAACTGTTTCTCGGTTTGCTCTGGCTGTGGACGACTGGAGCCATTTGCTATTTACCCTGGATACCCCACTGGTTGAGCCTGCTGCTGGCAGGAACGTTTCTGCTGGCAGCTCCCTGGCTACTGGTCCGTTCGGAGAAACGGTGCGAGACCGTGCGGATTCCTCTGGCGATCTCGCTGGTGGTGCTCCTTCTGCACATCATGATTGCTCCCT
>JAYGDG010000539.1:0-27311 GCA_046583015.1 Pirellulaceae bacterium
GCCACCTTGGATATAGCGAGACAGAAGTTCCTGCGACAGGATCTGGGATTTACCAAGAATCAAGCTGTCCATGATTACCTGCTTAAGGATCTGACACTTCCTCTCATGACTAAAATCGTACGCGAAAACTATCATCCGGCAGTACGTTACAACGCCATGCTAATCATTTCGCATTTGAATATTGTAGAAGTAGCAGCAACAGGTCAGCGGGTGCCACCGATTCCCCTGCTGGATGCCCTGGTCGTGATACTCGATGAATTGCAGAATGAAAAACAGTCGGATGCGGTCAAATTGGCAGCCTGGGTAGGTGTTTTGCGACACGCTCAACTAAATCGGATCAACCCACAGATTCCACCGAATGCGGTGCAGATGATTCGTAGCACAGCAATTAAGCTGTTGGCAGAAAAAGATCCTCCTGCAGGGCGCAGTTTGAGTGGCCATGTTTGGATGCAACGCCGCGCTATTGAAGTCTTAACGTCTGTGGAAACAGCTGGATCGCCCGGTGATGTGATCTCTCAGATTGAAGCAATGGCAGCCGACAACCAGGCACCGCTGTCTTTACGCTTGACCGCTGCCCGTTCACTGGGAAGCCTCCCCTATGGTGCCGGGACAAAAGCGACTCCGGGTGGTTCAGCGACTCACCTGGGAGCCTTGGCTGCCATGATTTGTCGAACGGAAATGGAGCGTGTCGAGCAGGAGAAAAAAGCAATTGCCGAAGCGGCAGGCGGAACGGGTGGTGGTGGTTTTGACGATATGATGATGGGCGAAGAGGCTGGCATGGAAGGTGACGAAGGAGGGGGGTTGGCCGAGATGTTTGACCAGGAAAATACCGGCGGTGGGAATGTAGGGTCCAACCTTTCTGACGAACAACGCGAGGAATTAAACTACACCAAGCGGATGCTGAAATACCGACTCTACTATGTTCTAGTCGGTCTTGGCAGCGAAAAGGAGAACACGGGTCTGTTTAAAGTGTCCGATCAGGCCAACAAGGCGCAAGTGAAGAAAATCACGGATATGGTAACGGGTCTCCTTGAGGAACTTGAGCCGCCGGAGCCCGAACAAGGTAAATCTCTGGTTGAGTTGGATCGTGATCAACTCTTGCAGAAGCTGCGCAAGCAAGTTCGACAATTGGAGTCGGCGACGGCGAAAGAGTCTGCTGCTAGCGATGTCGGCTCAGATCAAGATCTTCCAGGCGCTGGTATTCGTGGCCAGGGCAAGCAGGGATAGCCGTCGAGCAGTTGCTGCCGATCTGTTTCTTGCGCTTTACGTTCAAGCGCGCTCGACCGACACAGGATTGAGGCTCGCACTTCTTGCGGTGGCCAGGGCATACCCGCCGAACAACACGACCGTAAAGAGCAAATCACCGCTGAGCGTGTAGCGGAAGAACGGCAATGCTTGCAGGTAACATTGCAGCAGGCCAGCAGCGTCAGCAGGGTACCAGCTCGCTTGACACCAGACGGCCAGGTTGGTAACGAGGAAAAAGGCAATCGATGCCATCATGCTGCAACTGATGACACGGAGACTTGAAGAAGCGATTGCGCGCGGGCGACCGGATGTGAAGTCGAGGTTTCGTCGCAACAGGCCACGTAACATCACCGGCAATGTCAGCATTCCATAGACAACAATCATGAGGCCAGGATTGTAAGAGCCCAGGATCCAATCGCTCCCTAACATGACCAGCACGGGAACCATGATGGCAAGGATGCGAGCAGCGAAAAAATAGCCGGCAAAGAGGGCCAGGGCTGCAACCGGGGCAAAGTTGGGAAGATCATGACACAAGAGCCGGGCACCGATACCAGCGGAAATCAAGCCACAAAAAACCAGCCCGTCGATCCAGGGAGCTGTTTTAAACCCGGTTACATCATTTCGTTCAATTTGTGAAAGCGATTGCTGGTTTTGTGACATGAATTAATTTGCTCTCAAGGTCAATGGATTCGTCAGTTCGATGAGTTACCGGTTGCGAATCGCACAACTGTCAATTCAGCAGACGCGGCGTGTCAGGAATTCTAGCGGTATTTGCCGAATGTCCACAAGATGGTGTCTCCCGGTTGGACCGTGGAATCTGCAAAGCTGCGGTCACCGAGTTTTTTGTTTACTCGAAAAATCCAGTTTCGACCGCGTCCCTCATTCTTCAGCTTATCAATGCTTAGAAGAAACGCTGTTTTACCCTTTCCACGATGCTCAAAACGGATGCCACGAGGGTGTTTACTGGCTGCCTGTAGCACATCCTTGATCGTCATTTCTTTATTCCAGGGGATACCGGTGAAGTGTTTTTGCGATTGATCGCCAAAATCGATGATGAGCAGAACCGTTTGTTGTTTCTGGGGGGAATCCTGCTGACCGTAGACAACTTCAACGTCAACATGGAAGAGCAGCAAGGTGGCCAAAGAGATCAACGAGCCGACAAGCCTGGGTTTACTTGTCGCTGGAAAAAGACGCCAGGCAGGTTGCTCAATGGAATGACATGGTTGCAGGTGCACGATGTTTCTCCTCTAGAGATGAACCTGCCCGGACGGTTGGCAGGTTCTTGGGTAGCCAGCAGCGGTCCATTAGTTGTGGTCCAAGGGGTTGTTCCATGAGCAGTATACCTTCACTGGCTTAGCGGAACATCCGGGGAAAACAGCTTTGGATGCTGTAACGGGCTTTTCGTCCGCCAGAAAGGTGGTTAGCATCAAGGCAATTGTTTAAGCGCGCTTGACGCTGCTTGTAGGCAGACCCGCGTTAAGTGCCATCTGGCAGGTTAAAGGATCGGCAAATTATGACGAATTCCCAAGCGATTCGTTGCACGATGCTTGAACCAGACATCGCCCTGCTAACGTTTGACGTACCCGACAAGGTGGCCAACACGTTGTCGTCGACAGTTTTACAGGAGCTGTCAGACCATCTGGATGCCTTGCAGCCGCGGAAGGATCTGGCGGGACTGATTCTCACGTCGGGAAAACCGGGAATGTTCATCGCGGGAGCGGATTTGCGAGAGTTTATTGCCTTCCTGGAATTGCCCGTTGATAAAACTTGCGAATTGTCCAGCGAAGGCCAGGCATTGCTTCGTCGTTTGAGCCAGTGTCCTTTTGTGACGGTAGCTGCCATCGACGGAATTTGCGTTGGTGGTGGGTCGGAAATGGTCAGTTGGTGTGATCGTCGTTTACTGACCAGTCACGCCAAGACTCAATTTGGGTTTCCAGAAGTGAAGTTAGGTTTGATCCCGGGCTGGGGTGGCACGGTTCGCGGTCCTCGACTGGTTGGTCTTAGCAACGCGCTGGAGTTGATTACGAGTGGAGATTCGATTGATGCGGAGACAGCTGTCGTAACCGGCTGGTGCGACGATGTCGTTTCGGTTGATCAGTTGTTACCGGCAGCGGTTCGCATGATTCGAGATGATCAGCAGACGGGTCGATACCTCACGGATCGTGAGCGATGGGAACAGCCGCTAGAGCTGAACGAAACGGAACTTGGTTTTCTCGGTGTAACCGCTTCGGCCTGGATCCGTCAGCAGACGAAAGGTCATTATCCGGCTCCCATGGTTGCCCTCGAATTGATGGCAGAAACCGCCATGCTCGACATAGAGAGTGCCTGCCAGCAGGAGGCTACTCAGTTGGCGAGCTTGTTTGGTTCGCCAATTAATGCAGCCCTCTTGAATGTCTTTTTCTTGCAGGATCGCGTCAAGAAAGACACGGGAGTTGAGGGGGTGGAAGCGATCGCCCGCTCTGTTGAATCCGTGGGAGTGATAGGTGCCGGGATCATGGGGGCTGGAATTTCTGCAGCGAATGTTAAACGCCAAGTTGCCGTAACGCTCTCAGATGTTTCAGGCGAGGCCTTGATGCAGGGCGCTCGGCAAGTCTTCGAGGAGATTTCATACAATAAGAAGACGCAATCGGCGGACGTTCAGCGTGCGATTGAAATGGGACCTTTACTGAATATTAGCCAGTCAAGTCACGAGTTTGCCAGTTGTGATTTAGTGATTGAAGCAGTCATCGAGAACTTGGACATCAAGCGACAGGTTTTGCAAGGAGTCGAAGGGAACTTGCACTCAGAGGCAATCCTGGCATCCAATACCTCAACGATTCCGATTACCACGCTGGCTGAAGAATTGCAGCGTCCGGAGCAGTTTTGTGGTATCCATTTCTTCAATCCGGTTCGTAAAATGCAACTGGTCGAAGTCATCCGTGGTCAGCAGACCAGTGACGAGACCGTCGCTACCGCCGTGGCCTATATCAAGCAAATCGGCAAGTTGCCGATTGTGGTCAATGATGGCCCCGGGTTTCTCGTCAATCGGCTCTTGTTTCCCTATATGAATGAGTCGATCGTGTTGCTTTGCGAAGGAGTTTCGATAGAACAGATTGAGCGGGCCGCCAAGGATTTCGGCATGCCGATGGGACCGATTACACTGTACGACGTGGTGGGGATTGATACGGCAGTTTATGCCGGGCGGAATATCTACGAAGCGTTTCCTGACCGTTGTGTTGTTTCTCCGTTGTTACCAGCGATGGTAAAAAGCGGACGGTTGGGTCAGAAATCGAGACAAGGGTTCTTTAAGTACGGGAAGAAGAAAAAACGGGGAGAATTTGATCCTCAGTTTGAAGAATTCCTGCAACCGTTTGTCCGTGAGCGCGAGGAGTTGACGTTGGAGCAGATTACCGCGAGGTTGTTTATGCCAATGTTGCTGGAAGCCACTCGCGTCATCGAAGAAGGACTCGTTCGAAATGTCAGGGATGTGGACTTGGGTCTGATTTTTGGAATTGGCTTTCCACCTTTTAAAGGTGGACTGCTTTTTTGGGCCGATACCATGGCTGGTGGTGAGTGGTTGGAAACACTCAAACCATTCGAGCAGCTGGGCAAGCGGTATCAGCCGACAGAATTACTCAAGGAAATGGTTACCGACGGACGCAAGTTCTATGAGCGTTAAAGATGTCGCTGGGACTTTGCCTAAGAACAACTGAGATTCGTGAAAAGAGCGGGTGCCATGAAGAATGCTGTAGTGGTTGACTGTCTGCGGACTCCCATTGGCCGGGCACATGCCGATCAGGGTGTTTTTCGAGAAGTGCGCAGCGATGATCTGGCAGTTACGGTCGTGCGGTCAATTGTCGAACGGACCGGGATCGCCCCGGCTGAAATTGAAGACGTCTTGCTCGGAAATACTCAGCAGACCGGAGAACAAGGCTTGAATGTCGCCCGGACCGTAGCCCTGATGGCTGGGTTACCGATGGAATCAGGTGGAGCAACAATCAATCGACTCTGTGGTAGCAGCCTGCAGGCCTTGAACCAGGCGACCCATGCCATCATGGCTGGATTCGAAGACGTTCAGATTGTCGGTGGTTTAGAGCATATGCACCATGTGCCAATGGACCAGGGGTTAAATCTGAACCCGAAGCTGTTTCAGCGAACATCCAAAGCAGCATTGATGATGGGTGTGACCGCTGAATTCCTGGCACAGACACAAGGTATTTCACGAGAAGATCAGGATGCCTTTGCGCTCGGCAGCCATCAACAGGCACTGCAGGCGCATCAGCAAGGTAAGTTTGCTGGCGAATTAATTCCCGTCTACGGTCACGACTCCGATGGAAATCGACAATTGATTGAAATGGATCAGTGCATTCGCGAAGATACCAGCCTGGAGATACTGGCGTCGTTGAAGCCAGCCTTTATGCCTGGCATGGGAACGGTTACGGCAGGTAACAGCTCTCCCTTGAATGACGGCGCCGCGGCCATGCTGGTGATGTCCGAAGAGAAGGCGAAGCAACTGGGACTGACCCCGTTGGTCAAGATTCGTTCGACTGCAGTGGTGGGTGTGGAACCATCGGTGATGGGAACTGGACCGGTGCCGGCGACGAACAAGGCCCTGCAGCGAGCCGGGTTGACGATCGATCAACTGGGCCTGGTTGAATTGAACGAGGCCTTTGCTGCTCAGGCCCTCTCCTGCATCCGCCTGTTGGAATTGGACGAAGAGAAAGTCAATGTTCATGGGGGTGCGATCGCTATTGGGCATCCGCTGGGTGCCAGCGGTGCGAGGATTGCAACCACTCTAATTCATGCCATGGTCGACCGTGATATCCAGTTTGGACTGGCGACCATGTGTATTGGAATTGGGCAGGGAATTGCCACTGTCTTTGAGCGGGTCCATTAGCCGAATGAGTAGCCAGCGATGTCGACAACCACAGCAACGACGATTCCGCGTTTATTTTTCGACCAGGTGAAGCGAAGTTCAGGGCAACCCGCCTTGCATTTTAAACGAGATGGGGCGTGGCAGACTGAAACGTGGTCACAAGTTGCCAGTCGGGTAGGCCAGACGATGGCCATCCTGCGGTCCCTGGGGGCTGAGCCTGGAGACCGAATTATTCAGTTGGCTGAGAATTGTTCACAATGGATTGTGGCGGATTTGGCCATTCAGGCTTGTGGCGCAATCCATGTTCCGGTCCATACACCCCTTACCGGCTCACAGATTGCTTATCAAATCAGCGATAGCGGTGCTAATATCGTTCTGGTTTCCAATGAAGAACAGGCGCATAAACTGGTGGCCGCTTCAGCAGAATTGCCGGGCAGCCTGCAAGTGGTTTCCTATTACCCCTGTCGTTTGAAGATTGGTGGCACGGAAATTCGCTCCTGGGGTGAACTGACAGACCAGGTTTCGGGGACTGAGGGTGCGGACCAGCAACTCTCAGAGCAGGGTGTGCGGGCGGATTCCCTGGCAACCATTCTCTACACGTCGGGGACGACGGGGCAACCAAAGGGAGTCATGCTGACTCAGCAAAACCTGGTCTCCAACGCGGTGGGAACCTATGAAGCCGTTGGACGCGAGCCGGATGATGTGCGTTTGAGTTTCTTACCATTGAGTCATATCTTTGCCAGGACCTGTGATCTCTACACCTGGCTGGTCGGTGGTACGCAACTGGCAGTGGCCGAGTCGCGAGATACGGTTATGGCTGATTGTGCGGAGGTTCAGCCGGCCTTGCTTAATGGAGTTCCCTATTTTTTTGACAAGTTGTACCGTTCGCTCAACGAGCAAGGACTGGCCCAGACACCTGGAGTCTTGAGACAAGTGCTGGGGGGACGTATCCGCAACTGTTGTTCCGGGGGTGCTGCCTTGCCCAATCACGTGTTCGATTTTTTCGAGCAGCAGGAAGTTCCCTTGTACCAGGGTTATGGCTTGACTGAATCGTCACCTGTCATCACGGTCTCCAGTGAGAACCAGGTGAAACGGGGATCGGTTGGTAAACCGCTGCGAGATATTGAAGTACGAATTGCCGCGGACGGAGAGATCTTGACGCGCGGTCCTCATATCATGGTTGGGTACTACAAGAACGATCAGGCGACGGCCGAAGTCATCCAGGATGGCTGGTTGTCGACCGGTGACCTGGGTAGTCTTGATGAAGAGGGCTTCCTGTTTATTACGGGGCGCAAGAAAGAAATCATCGTAACACTTGGAGGCAAGAATGTTGCTCCCGTTTTGCTGGAGTCGTTGTTAACCGAAGACCCGTTGCTGGAGCAAGTGATGGTGATTGGCAGTGAGCGCAAATTCTTAACTGCCCTGGTGTTCCCAAATATACAAGTTCTCGACAAAGAACTGGCGGTCGGTGAGGATTGCCTGTCCGATCCCCGTGTCCTGGCACTGATCGAAGAACGGATTCACGATCGCTTAGTCGGATTGTCACCGTATGAACAAATTGGGCGGTTCACGCTGATTGACCGTCCGTTCTCGCTCGAACGTAATGAAATGACTCCCAAACTGAGTTTGCGACGGGCAGTGATTGAAGCGAATTTTTCGGAACAGATTGAATTGATGTATCGGGCTTCGCGGAGCGAATAAGGTCGGCGACCGGTCAGCAGCATGGCGGAGTGACGGGAACTTCTAAGGGGGGTCAGAATTTATTAGGGGCTCTTCCTGCGAAGCGGTATAATGATTCCGCTTGCAGTGTGATGAGCGGACGGGCCGAGACTGTCGGGAAAAGGACGTCTTTAACAGGATGTCAGCCTTGCTTGGTTGAGAAAGGTAGCAATATGAATTCTTCGTCTACAGGTAGCGACGAACAGCAAGCTCCGACAAGTGATTCGCAGTCTGCCGTATCGTTTGCTGAAACTGCTCTAAAACTGGGTGGCAAGAGTGACGAAGAAGCCCGTCGCACCGGGGCGATTGACAAGGCAGATGATCAGGTTGACCAGCTTTTTCAACCACAGTACCAGACGGTCAACAGCCCGATTCATCGAGCTGTTTGGGATCGCACCATCCCGGTTGATCTATTCCAGTCAGTTCCCGAAGAGACATCTGCTGAGGTAACCCAGGTGATGGACACTTCGGTAGAAGTGGTTCATCGTCATCGCCAGGCAGGGTCACTGATGACGCCAGCCGGTAAAGTGAGTGATGACGTCCTGGCAGAGTTGGGAGAGGCAGGTTATTGGGGGCTGCTGGTCGATCGTGAATATGGTGGTAGCGGGGCACCGTTTAGCAGTTTTGCACCGTTCTTGACGCGTATGGCGATGGCCGACGCGACGGTTGCCGGACTGGCTTCCGTGCATGGTTGCATTGGTGCTGTCGACCCCGTGCGAACTTTTGGTAATGAAGAGCAGAAGCAGCGGTACCTTCCCAAGTTAGCCAGCGGTGAAAAATTATCAGCCTTTGCACTCACTGAACCAGCGGCCGGATCGGATCTTACGGCATTGCAAACAACGGCCCAACTCCAGGGGGACCATTACCTGGTCAATGGAGAAAAACTGTTTATCACGAATGTGGTGCCTGGCAGAACGATTGGACTGGTCTGTTTAATCGAAGAAACTCCAGCCGTTTTGATCTGTGACTTGCCGGCAGAAGAGAACGATCAGTTTCAACTGCGCAAGTATGGCCTTTATGCACTCAAGCACACTTTTAACCAGGGGATTATCTTTAAAGACTTCCGGGTTCCCGCGGAGAATCTTTTGCAGCCAGTACGAGGCAACGGTTTAACGATTGCCTACCACGGTTTAAACCTGGGCCGAATCGCTCTCTGTGCCAGTTCGGCCGGTAACATGCGCGTGATGATGGCCAGTATGATTCCCTGGGCTCACTTTCGATCGACTTACGGAGAACCCATTGCACGCCGCGAACTGGTGCGGAGACGATTGGGAATATTGGCCGGTTATATCGTTGCTTGTGATGCGCTGGTGGCCTGGTGTTCGGGGCTGATTGACCAGGGATATCGGGGTGAAATGGAGTGTATCATCGCTAAGATTTTTGGTAGTGAAATTCAGAAAGAAGCTGCCATTGAATTGCTCATGAAAACCCACGGTGGACGTTCCTTCCTGCACGGTCACTTGCTAGGTGACAATGTTCATGAGTACCTGGCACCCTGCATTTACGAAGGGGAAGGTGAAATACTGGGGATGGCTTTCTTCAAGTCCCTGGTCAAAGACCATGGAATGAAGTTTTTTGAGCCTGTCGGAAAAGCGTTACAAAAAGCAGGAATCAAGAGACCCAACATGCTCAATCCCTGGCACCTGTGGGTACTCAAAGGTGCTCTCCTTCCATACTCAAAGTGGATGATGGGGGAGTATTTACGCCCCAAATCCCGCACGCAACTGCCAGAAATGCCTTACGTTGTTAAACGGCACGCTCAATTTGCTGTCAAAGAGTTGCGGCGGGTCTCCAAGGAGATCAGCGGTACGATGAGGAAGCACCAGTTAAAACTGGCTGACCGGCAATGTCGGATGTCACAGCTTTCCCAGCGTATTCAAACGTTGATTGTGATCTTATCGACCAGTCTTTATGCGGCCAGACAGACGGATGAAGTCATTCGCGCCGCCGCAGATCTCGGTTGCCAGCAGTTGATCAACGACTATCGGGGACGCCAGCCCGAGGATAAGTACTTTCGAGGTGTGACCGAGTTGGGGGAGAAGATCCTCGATGGTGGCTTCAAGTCGATCGCCGGTCTCTCTCCTGATGAGATCCTGATGAAATACGATACCTGAGCCCGTTGTTCGGGATCCTATTTTGCTGTCATGAGTTGAGTCGCGTCTTGACGGCGAGCGACCAGCGATCACAATGAGCGAGTCGATGCCGATCCGTTAGTTGACCAGTAGTGTGGGAGAATTTGATGGCAAGTTTTGCAGTGATCCTCGCTGCCGCGGGAAAGAGTAATCGTTTTCACGACCCCCACTATAAAAAGCCATTTGTCCCGTTAGCGGAACGGGCAGTGTGGCTTCATTCAGCGGAGAAGTTTATCAATCGCGATGACGTCCAACAGTTAGTCGTGGTGATTTCAGCGGACGATCGCGAATCCTTCATGTCGAAATTTGGAGCCAATGTTGCGATTCTTGGCATTGACGTTGTGGAGGGGGGAGCGACACGATCGGAGTCGGTACGCAATGGGTTACAGGCAGTACGGGAAGAGATGGATTTCGTTATTGTGCATGATGCGGCCCGTCCCTGCCTGGCCACCGTTTGGATTGACGAATTGATCAGCACCGTGGAGAAAACCGGGGCAGTAACGATGGGTATTCCCGTCGTATCGACGCTCAAACGGGTCGCCGATGGCAATGTTCAAGAAACGGTAGCCCGTGACCAGCTTTGGGAGTCTCAGACTCCGCAGGCTTTTCGACGTCAGCTGCTGGTTGATGCTTTTGCACAACCGTCCTCTGAGGATCGCAAGGTTGAAGCAGCAACCGATGAAGCCCAGCTCGTGGAGTGGTTGGGGCACCCGGTTACGATGATTTCAGGGTCGCCGTTGAACCGTAAAATAACCACCAAGGAGGATTTACGGTTTGCTGCTATGGCTCTCAAGGCCTTGCCAAAGCCTAAGTTGGATGGACCCGCGCATCCGTTTGCTGACGACATGTGGCGTTAAAGGAGAATGTCCTGGCCTTTGATCACAAGTATCCGCAGCTCGTTGGTCTTTACCAGCGAGCCACTGATAACGGATACTGTGGGATATTCGGAAAGGCGATCCTCCGGCTGGTCGTACCCGCTAAGTTTTTACACGATCTAAGACGAGTTTCATGATGACTGACATTGTTGCTGATTTGAGTTGGCGGGGGTTGATTCACCAGTGTACGGACTTGCCGGCGGTGACGGAGTGGCTCAATACTGGATCACGAACTGTCTATATTGGGTTTGATCCAACCGCTGGCAGTATGCATGTTGGCAATCTTGTTCAACTGGTTGTATTGCGTCGATTCCAGCGTGCAGGTCACCGACCGATTGCGCTGGTTGGTGGTGCTACCGGTATGATTGGGGACCCCAGTGGGAAAAGTGCCGAACGCAATCTGCTCACTGCGGAGGTGCTGGAGTCGAATGTCGCGTCGATGCAGCTTCAGATGAGTCGTTTTCTTGACTTCGACAGTGGTGATAATGCAGCACAGCTGGTTAATAATCTCGACTGGATTAGAGACTGGACTTACCTGGCCTTCCTGCGGGATGTTGGGAAGAATTTTCCCGTTAACGTGATGCTGGGCAAGGAGTCTGTCAAGAACCGGCTCGACCGTGTTGACGGTGGTTTGAGTTATACAGAGTTTAGCTACATGTTGCTGCAGGCCTATGACTTTGTGCATCTGAGCGAGCAGTTTGATTGCCACCTGCAGTTTGGAGGTAGTGACCAGTGGGGGAACATTACGGCCGGAATTGATTTGGCGCGCCGCCTGCGGGGAGTTCAGTTGTATGGGATTACCTGCCCGCTGCTGACGAAATCGGATGGTTCCAAAATGGGAAAGACGGAATCTGGATCGATTTGGCTGTCTTCGGAACAGACAAGTCCCTACAAGTTCTACCAGTACTGGATGAATGTTGCCGATGACGATGCCGGCAGTTGCTTGAGAATGCTGACCGAGTTGTCGCGCGAGGAAATAGAAGAGTTGGATGCCGTGCGCCAGCAAGAGCCGCACGCACGGGCCAGCCAGCGCAGGCTGGCAGAGCATTTGACAGAACTGGTGCATGGGGACGAGGGACTCAGTACAGCAGTGCGGGCAACTGAAATCTTGTTTGGTGCGGAAATAGAAGATCTTGACGATGGGCAACTGTTAGACATTTTTGCCGATGTACCGAGTGAAGAGATTGATCGACAGCGTCTGTCAGATCCCTGTGTGGTGCTTATTGATGCCATGGTGGAAGTTGGCCTGTGCAGCAGTAAGGGAGAGGCGCGGCGAACCATCGAGCAGGGTGGAGCGTATATTAATAATCGTCGTGTTGAAACGGTCGAACAGCAACTGACGTGTTCAGATTTAGCCAGCCAAAGCGTTATCGTGCTGCGACGAGGGAAGAAGAAGTACGCCTTGCTACGGTGTTTGGGAGGGTGACGTTGCTGTCGCAGAGGCAGGGGTAGCGAACGAGGTGCTGTCAGCGTGAGCAGTCGTAAACGGAAAATCTGGATCTTCCTGGTTGCCTTGTTACTGGGCCTGGGCCTGTTTTTGCTTTTGTTTTATCGAGCAGCCAAGCATGTTCCCGAGTTTTATCGACAAGCGATAGTTTCATCGCCGGAACAACAACAGCAGTTTAGCGAAGAATTCAAGAAACAGCTGGCGGACTTGCAGAGCGATGTGGAGAAAAACCAGCGGTTTGAAACGATCTTGTCCGAAGATCAGATCAATGGCTGGCTGGCAACGACGGTGGCCCAACAACATGCCCACCGATTACCCAAGGGAATGCGGGAACCGCGAGTTGCAATTCAAGATGGTGAAGTGAGGGTTGGCTGCTATTTTCGGAGAGGGAAGCTCGACAGTGTTGTGTGGCTGATTGCCGATTTGGACTTGACCGAGGAAAACAATACCTTGGAGATACGGTTACGCGGTTTGAAAGCCGGCTTAATCCCCTTCTCGATCGAGAGGTTCCAGGAGCAGGTGACGGCCTCCCTGAGACGAGCTAAATTGAAGTTTCATTGGGTGGCAGGGGCTGAAGAGCTAACAGCACGCATCCAATTACCGGAGCGGTTTGAAGGTCTGGCGGGAAAAGCCGTGCATTTTGAGAAAATCGAGTTGCGGGCCGGCCGGTTGTTGTTTTCCGGTCGCACAACAAAATAAGTTTACGGTTGTTGGTTGTCTTCCAGGGGCTGATTCGGATCCGTTGCAAGCTCTGGAAACTGGACCTGCCAGGATCCCTGTTGCTTCGGATGCGGTTGCAGGGTCAAAGTGCCGCGGAAGGCTCCTCCCTTCAACCGGACCGAGAAAAGCTCACTCTTCGTCGGCACAGTCCCCTCATAATTGCCACCATCCCATTGGCTGACCTGGCCGCGATTCCCGGAGACAGGGCCTTCGTATTGCAGGTAGTCGAGCCGATGGTCTGGCAGTGGTGTTGCTGCCAGTTGCTGGTTAGGGACTGGATACTGATGGATCTGCCAGGTCCGCAGCGCGCCAGCGGTTTCCAGCATCAAATCCCAGTGCGTGAGATCTGCTTCGGTCGAGGATTGTTGATGATAGAGGATCACATAACGTGGCATGTGGCGAGTATGGCGACATCCGGTCCATTTGAACAGGGGAGCCATTTCAACGTGGCAGGACCGGGTATCGAGAGGGTCGAAGGAGTCGGGTTACTGTGGATTTATTGTCGTTTTCTCGCTGGCCACAACCGGTTCTTGCGTGCGCGTGCTGGTTGCTTCAACCCGTATCGTGGCGGGACCAAACTGGATCGCCTTGACTTCAACTTCGTAACTGAGTGTTTCGCCGGCCAGCATTTCTTTGATCTCTGGCAAACTGATGGTGCGACCGTCCGGGGAGAACTTTGGCTGATCAGTAGACTGGTTTTGAGTTATTTTCTGCAGCTGAAAGTTCGCTGGAAGATGCAGCTTCAGTCCGATGCGCTGGTCCGTTGTGGTGCGATCGTTTTTTAGAGTAATCACGTATTTCACCGTGCTGCCAACCTTGACCGGATCACTGAAATCAGAGATTTTCAACTCTAATTGGTCGCGGACAGGATTGGCCGAGCTGTCGGGATCGTCCGGATTCTTGTTGCTTTCCTCTGGGTCAGGTATGACCGGTTGGCGGGGAGTTGTCTCGCTGGGCTCAGCCTTAGGTTCAGCGACCGCAGTCAGGCATTTGCGAGCTTGTACGTGCTGACCGTCGGAGGTGGCGACATCAATCAGCTGGCACAATTCTCCTGCTTTTGCGATATGGAAAGTGAGTGGCTGTTTAATCATCTGACCGGCAGCAAGTTGTGGTATCGAGAGACGGATTTCGCGGATGCCGGGTGCCGAACGAGTCTGGAAGCGATCGACGTGTTGCAGGCCCACATCAAATCGATCTGACAAGGCAATATTCGTCAGATTAACCTTACTGGTGTTGCGAATGGTAATCTGGAATTTGACTTGCTCTCCGACTCGGGCAGTTTGAGGGCCCGTCATGGAAACGTCCAGTTTGGCAGCAGTGATCGAAGTGGCGGTGGACGATTCGACATGCAATCCGTCATCGCTGCGGGCATTCCAGCGATAGACAATATCACCGGCACTTTTTGCCTGGCAGCGTACATCGAGTGTCCTGGAAGTACGTGGTGGGATATCACCGATAAGCCATTGCGTGGAGTCACCAAATGTCTGGCCCGCCAGGGAACTGCCGGTCAGTTTTAACTGGGGAGGGAGTTTGTCTGTTAGGACAACATTGTTAGCAGGTAAATCGCCCGCATTGACAATCGTGATCTTGTATTGAAGGACCGCTCCAATAGTCGCCCGTGATGGTCCAGTGGACTGAATCTGCAACGTGGGTGTGCTCCAGGCAATCGTACTCCATCCCTGGTAGGCATTGAGTTGCGGGACCTTTCCATCTGCGGTGGCCGGTCTGGCAATTTGGATCTGTACCTGTGTAAAACCCGATTGTTGTTCGGAGGGGGTGATTTGAATGGACGCCTGACCTTGCTCGTTGGTGGTCACTTGCATTGCCTGGCCAGCGCGGTCACCCAGGCTGGCAGCATCGGTCTTTCCCACGACTTCGTAACGGACGATCCAACCTGCCAGGGGTAATCCAGTCGATCGCTGTGTGACGGTTGTCGTCAATGTTTGTGGCTTACCACGGGGTGCTGAAATAGACGGTGGTAATTGCCATTGAGCATCAACCCAGTAGACCCGGGCGGTTTGAAGCTGACGGTTCCATTGGGCTGCCCGCGGTGCGCTAACTGAAATTTGACTAATTCCCTCAGTTGCAGAGGTCAACCGAACCCAAGTTTGTCCGCTGGCAAGCAGCAGGTCATCCTGGGTATTCGCTGTGCCCCGGTCCAGGACTTCAGCGCTACTGGCCGTCACACTGGTGACATGATTCGCGGTTGGTTTTCCAGTTCCCTGTCGGGCCAGCCAGTCCAATAATTCTCTCCCCGTTTGTCGTGTTGCTGTGAACCGTCCCTGGTTGCCAGCGGGTAGCGACCAGTCGAGCATCTGGCCGCTCAGGTAGTTGCCTTGAGTATCCGTGAGGCCGGCTAGCAGCAGTACTTCGGTACCAATGGATGCGACACTCGTAGCGGGTGTAATCACGATACGACCGGATTGGTTTGCTTCAACTGCTGGTGGTGTGGTGACCGCCGGAAGGGGACTTGGCGTGGTAGTGCCGGGGGTGGTAGTGCCGGGTTGAGGGCATGGCTGAAGTTTGTCGGGACGGGAAAAAGCCGGACGCGGAAAACCAGGAAGTTGTCCGTCGCCGAGCGGATTGATAAACTCAGACCTGGAAGGCGAAGGTTCAAAGATACGACGTCCGGTAGGGTCGATCTTGGGGAAGCGCAATTGGGAACAGCCTGCCAGGCTCAGCGCGCAAAGCACCCAAGTGAGAATCCAGACAGGCATCAGTGGCTGCTTGCGTGTCATGGTTGTTTGCCCAGGCATTTGTAGGTGAGAACTTAAGCGCACACCGGAGGCGCCAAGAACTCTAACATGCAGGCTAGGTGTAAGTACGACTTGACGCTTAGCGGATCAGCAGAAGCTACAAATTAAGACCGGTTATATCGACCACGTAAGAAATACCGAATTCCGGTTATTCTGTCTGCGCGAAAGCGGCTGCTAGCTCGTCCAGAGTGTTCTGTTCAGATGCAGAAATCTTGTTACCAAGTCCCAGGATCCCTCCCGTTGCTGAAGCGATGGACTTTGCTCGTCCCATGACCTGGGATTCGAGATTAGCTTTAGCTTCTGCAGAAACCGTTTCGCAGAAAGCTCTGATATAGTCCTGCCAGGTAGCCAGTAAATCGGCTGCTGGTTGAGTGGTTAACCAGTCTTGCAAGAGTTGGTGGGCTGGTCCGGACTCAGCAAGCCCTTGGTCTGCCGCCACGGACAAGATGGCAGCTCGTTCCTTGTCGTCGATCGTACCGTCGGCCCAGGCAACCGCTACGACGGGGATTAGTGAGATGGCCGCAAATGTTTCCGGTTGAATATCCGCATCGGCCATTTGTTGCAGGGTCTCGGAATCTTCAATCCCGGAAACTTCTGAAAGTTGTTTTCTTAGTTCCTCGGCAGCTGATTGGGAACGCAGCTGTTCCAGAAGTTTATTGTTCTGACGGGCAAAAAAAGACTCTTCCAGAGCTCGTCGACGGTTGCCTAGTACTTCATGATTCATGGGATACACTCACGGTTGGCGAAATCAAGGTTTAAAGAAAGAACTCTCTATCGTGGACAAATAACCATTTTAGCCTTCCCCGGGCATTCGGCAGAGGCCGGTAGCAGTGGGTTGAGCCTCTTGAATAGCTGCTTATTCTAGCGAGGATTCGTTCCAGGGACCAAGCCCTGGTAAATCCTTCAGGACGATATTGCCATATTTCCACATTCTAGCCAGAATACGGGGATCAGGATGGTGTTTTCTTGCTTCCAGGATCTCTGCCTGGATTTGGGGCTTGCGCAGGAAACCAGTCCACGGAAAATTCACAACGAAATAGGCAGCTCGGTTTTCAAGGAGTCATGGAATGCGAAGTTATAGACATCAACGGGTTTTGAGTTTGCTGCTGGTTTTAATTGGAGTTTTCGTTAGTGGTTTGCAGGTTTCTGGAGAAGAGCTTTCATTGGCAATTTCCAAGTCGGTTCGGCTGGATTTGGAGGGGATTGCCAAGGGACTACACGACGGCGGCTTGGAATTTGTGCCATGGCCAGCGGCTCGCATGAGCGAGCGGCGCCAACAATTGGATGAGGCATTGGATGACTTGGATGCCTTGCTTCTGCGAAGTGGTGAAGATCGGGAAGTAGGCTGGAAGAAGTATCTGCGCTGGGATGCAGTTCAATTGCAGTTGGATGCAGATCAACCAGACGTTCGTAAGTTACAACCGGCCCTGGCCCAGTTTTATCGTAATCACAACGGCCTGGAGATGGACCAGTTCACGGGTGCACGCGATAGCTTGCGGGATTATATGAATGCGATTGTTTTCCAGGATGCTGAGCGGGCCAAGAAACTGCATGCGGCTCAAGTTGCGGAGTTGACTAAACGACTGGATTCCTATCTAAAAAATCCCAATAGCGAAGATGCCTGGGCGATCGGTCGTGGTATGGGCTGGTTAACGAGATCGCAGCAAGCTCCTGAAGTGCAAACTCGGTTGAGCCGTATTTTTGCACATGACAATCTTATCTTGCAGGTATCCCAGCGTTTTATTGGGATCAACGGTGATTCGGAGGTCGAAGATACAACCGATATCACGGATTATATTCTTGGCACCTCGATCAAAGGTGTGGCGAAAACAAAAGGCCTGATCACCATGGCAATGATACCGAACGAACAGCGTGTTTCGATTGGGATCACTTTGACAGGTGAAACGACCTCGAAAAGCGTTGGCGTCAACCGTGGTGTTGTTATTCACACCAATGGTGTGACGCAAATCAAGGCCACTAAGCGAGTTTACTTTGATTCCAATGGAATCAAAAGTGATCCGGCCGAGGCCAAGTGTACGACGGATTCTACGATTGACAGCATTCAGGCAAAATCGCAGATGGTTCAGCGAATGGCCTGGAAACGGGCAGGTAAGACTCAAGGTCGAGCGAATTCGATTGCCTCCAGGCATGCCGAATCACGTGTCGAAGAATCTGTTGACCAACAGGCAGCCGAGATGCTCAGTGAGGTTAGCGACGCTTACCAGGAGCAGTTCCGCAAACCACTGATCCGGCGAGACGGTTTTCCCGAAACGCTCGTTACTCAAACCAGTGACGCGGAACTTGTGGTACAAGTTAAACAGACCGGTCGCTTCCAGGTGGCGGCTCCCTCGGCACCTCCCGAGTTAAACAAGGGACACGATTTGGCATTGCGAATGCATGAATCCCTGGTACGTAACTTGTCAGAAGCTGCCTTGGCCGGAGTTACATTGACCGACGAACGATTGGAAGAGTTGCTGCGAGAAGCAGGTGCTGAAGTTCCAGAAGAACTACAGGTTTCTCCCGATCGCGAGTCCTGGTCGATTACGTTCTCGCCGGCACAGCCGATTAGCGTTGAATTTCGTAAAGATCAACTGACCATTGCGATTCGGGGACGAAGGTTTACCCAGGGCGAACGAATTATCAGTACTCCAATCCGTATTGCTGCCACCTACCGTGTGGAAAAAGTTGGCGGGGGAAGCAAGCTCACGCGAGTAGGGGACGTTTCCATTGACTTTATCGGACGGATGACTTTGACTGCTCGACAAGTCGCTTTTCGGACCGTCTTGCGACGAAAATTTGGCGCGATGTTTAAGCCCGAGTTTTCTAGTGAAGGCCTGCAATTGCCAGGCGAGATGGAAAAAGTTGGGCCGCTCGATGTGGTGCAATTGAGTTCCCGAAATGGCTGGTTTTTGCTGGCCTGGAAAATACCGGAAAAAACGCTCAAATCGGCAGCGGTTCAAAAATGAACAGAGGGGTCCGTTCATTGATCGGGCGCCGGCTGACTCCTGGGGAACCGATGATCTCATGAATCGTTGGGTAGAGATTGAATTTGATTGTTTGCCTCTGCGGAGTATTGGCAGGCTCGATATCCCACTCGATGCGTCGCCCGTCTACCAGGCTAAGTGCGAGAGGATTAAAGAAGCAATCGATCAACATGGTTCTCACAACAGTTACTATTTGCACAATGCTCAAGTTGCCTTCTACCTGACCAATTCTGCTCAGCGGGGCATGGTGCAATTTAGTTTCGAAGGGACCGTCCTGACGTGTGAAGCGGACCAGCAGACGCGTGACTGCTACCTGCAGGTTGAACTGAAACAAGAAACATGCGATTGGCTGACGCAACCCATCGTTGACTGGTTTTCCGAAAGCGTACGCCATGCGGTGGCGGTCGAATTCGATCGCTATATCCAGGCTGGCGACCTGGAGAAAACAAAAGAGCGCATCGAGGCGCTGGAAGCATCGCAAGAAGCCACCGAAGGTTTTTTGGGGATGTATCTGTAAGCTAGCAAGCCTTTTGACTGGTGATTCGAGCCGGGATGTCAAGTTGGGGAGGCGTGGCAGATTGAGGGGCAAGAGCTTCAAAAACAGCCCACTATTATGGCCTTGAAATCGATAATTGGATGCAAGATCTGAGCATTCAGCGACGATAACAGCGTAGCCGATTGCAGACTGCGCCCTTGTTCGACGGCAGGGGTGGAGTCTTACCGGGATGGCCGGTACGGGGGGGGGACAATCGACCGAGAGACGAGTGGGATCTCTCAGAGGCTGCTTGGCAGTCAGTCCCTTAGTTCCCCCAATCTGGACCCGTACCAACTGTGTTCAACATTGTTCGACCGACAGCTTGTCAGCCCCACTTTTTCTCGATGGTGTTGATGGTCTGTATAACGTTGCTGGCCGGTTGCCATCCAACTCAACCTTCGTATTTCTGCGAAGGAGATCCGCTAGCTCATTATCTTGAACGGGCAACGGACATAGAGTTCCCGGATGTTTACCAGCCACGGCTAGAAGAAGTTGACAGGGCTGGTGCCCCTATCACGTTGAGCAACGCTCAAGTTGGGGAATCATGGGAGATTACCCTGGAAGAGACGATTTCGATTGCTTTGAAGAATAGCAGAGTGATTCGTAATCTTGGTTCGGTGACGCCCTTTGGGTTTGCTGATGGATTAACCAGTCGTACGGTGGGATCTGCCACGGTTTATGATCCGGCAATTTTCGAGACGGATCCCACGGCAGGTGTGGCAGCGGCTTTGTCTACTTTTGATGCAGCATTTACCACCAGTATCTTTTGGCAGAAGACAGATCGACCTCAGAATGTCACCGGTTCCTTTCCCTTGGTTCCCGTCACTTCGCAGCAAGATCTTGGGCAAATGGACATGGCACTGAGCAAGCAGACTGCTTCCGGAACGCTCTTTACGCTACGAAATCAGACCACGTATGACAAAAACAACCAACTTTTTGGTCGGGCGTTACCCAGTGACTGGTTTACCGCCATGGAATTCGAGGCGACTCAACCCTTACTGCGTGGACGGGGCGCTCAGGTGAACCGTATTCCCCTTGTGCTGGCACGGATCAACACCGATGTCAGTTTAGCCAGTTTTGAATCAAGTGTTCGCAATCTGATCATGGACGTTGAAAACACTTACTGGGATTTGCACTATGCTTATCGCAATCTTGAAACGACGAAAATAGCTCGCGACAGTGCTCAGGTGACCTGGAAGATTGCTTACGCGAAGTTCAAAGGGAAGGTAGAGACGATTCAAGCCGAGTCGCAAGCCAAGGAACAGTACTTTTACTTTCGGTCTCAAGTGGAGGCGGCCTGGCGAGATCTCTTGAACACGGAAAACCGGCTCCGCTGGTTAATGGGGTTGGCAGCGACTGATGGCCGCGTCTTGCGTCCAATTGACGAACCGATCCAGGCACGTGTGCAGTTTGACTGGCAGGATGTGCATGCAGAATCACTGATTCGCAGTACGGAGTTACGACAGCAAAAGTGGGCGATTCAGCGGCGTGAGTTGGAATTGATTGCTGCTCGTAATCAACTGCTTCCCGAGTTGAACCTGGTAGGCCTTTACCGGTGGCTGGGTTTGGGCGATGACCTGATCGAAGCGAACCGTCGAGGGCTCAACTTTGTCCAGCCTGGTTCGTTGGCTTGGGATGAGTTGACAGAGGGCAATTACCAGGAGTTTCGCTTGGGACTCGACTTTACACCGCCGAAACTTGGGGCGCGCCAGGAAATGGCTGGGGTACGCAATGCCCAGTTACAATTGGTGCGTGAAAAGGCCAGGCTGGAAGACATGGAGTTGAATACATCGCATCTGTTGACCGTGGCGATGAGAAACCTGGACAGCAACTATCAATTAGCAGAATCGCATTTCAACCGCTGGGCTGCCTCTCAAGCAGAAGTAAAGTCCGCGGACGCACTCTACACGGGCGGCAAGGCAACGTTGGACCTGGTCTTGGAAGCTCAACGACGCCGTGCTCAGGCCCAGGTCGATTATTACAGGGCCCTCATTGATCACACCAAATCAATTGCGGACGTCCACTTCCGTAAAGGATCGCTGCTGGAGTACTGCAACGTCCAATTAGCGGAAGGTCCCTGGCCGCAAAAAGCATACTGGGACGCCTGGGGGCATGCCCGCCGGCGAGCTGCCAGTCGCCAGCTTGATTATGGATGGACCCGGCCGCGGGTTATTAGTCGCGGAGCGCTACCTCAGCAGGCGACAGAAATTGAAGCAGAAGAAATCGCTTTACCCGAAGCGGATCCGATTGAAGCGGGAGAGCCAGGTCCTCTTCCAGGAGTCCCGGCAGTCGAAGATCCTCCTGCCGAGAAACAGAAAGAGGAATCGATTCTCAAGTCGCAACCGATCAGTGCCGCTCCGATTGGAACAGGCGTTGTGAGCCCCGCTGTTAAACAGGTTGACTATCAGCCTGAAACCGGGAAACCAGTCGCTGCTTCGTTGCAGGATCCGGTGATAAGCGATTGGGTGGAAGATCGAGTTAAGGCGGTTTCTCCGTCGCGCAGCCGTTAACAGGGGCTGCCTTCCTTCTCATTCTTGCCGTAGAATAGTCCTCGTCAAACGAGACTTAAGGTGGCAGCGGGGGCTCTATGTTCATTAGTTTTGATGGTGTGGATGGTGTTGGAAAATCCACGCAGACAGAGCTGTTTGTCGAGTGGCTACGGGAGCAAGGCCGTACCGTGGTTACCTGCCGTGATCCGGGCAGTACGGAACTGGGCGAACGCTTGCGAACCCTGGTTCTTAAAGCGAGTGATATCAAGATAGATGCTGAAAGTGAAATGCTGCTCTACATGGCAGCACGAGCTCAACTGGTAGCGGAGGTCATCCAACCGGCCTTAGCGGCTGGCCAGGTGGTTGTTTCAGACCGTTTCTTGCTTGCCAATGTCGTCTACCAGGGGCATGCCGCAGGCTTGGACCCACAATCGATCTGGGACGTGGGAAACGTGGCGACAGCCGGTCAGCAGCCAGATCTTACGGTTGTCCTGGATATGCCCTTGGAGAGAGCAGTTGGCAGGATTGGACGAGAACTGGATCGGATGGAAGCCAAGGGGTTGGAGTTTTTGCAGCGGGTGAGGCAGGGCTTCCTGACGGAGGCAGAACGTGCACCTGAACAGATCAAGGTGATCAATGCAGACCAGGAGATTGAACAAGTGCAAGCAGATATCCGGCAGGTTGCCAGGGAGTGCCTGGAGGTTTCCTGATCTGGGGATAAATCAATCAATCGGTTGGCTTGAGAGGGAGTGAACGGTCGCTAATGAGTTGGCAAGACGTGCGAGGACATGATCGACAGTACGAGTGGTTCAAGCAGCAATACGCGAGCGGACGTCTCGGTAGTAGTTTCCTGTTTATCGGACCAGCAGGTATTGGGAAACGGACGTTTGCGATCAAACTGGCACAAGCCCTGTTATGTGAAAAGTTCCCGCAAGTTTCGCTGACTCCTTGCCAGGAATGTTCCGCCTGTCGGCAGGTGAAAGCGGGCACACACCCCGATTTGCACAGCGTGGCCAGGGAACAAACTAACTCTCGCGTTTCGATTGACCAGATGGTTGGTCGCACAGAACACCGAGGACGAGAAGGACTCTGCTACGACATCTCGCTGAAATCTTATTGCGGGGGCAAACGAGTTGCCATTATTGACGATGCTGATGACCTGACTGGGGAAGCCGCTGCCGCCTTGCTGAAAACCCTGGAAGAGCCCCCAGCAGACTCGCTAATTATTTTGATTGGTACCAATAAGCAGAGACAGTTGCCGACCATTCGCAGTCGCTGTCAGATTGTTCGCTTTGCTCCTCTCAGTCGCACCAAATTGACCGGCTTGATCGTGGAACTGGGCTTGTGTGAAGATCCCCACCAGGCCGAGCAGCTGGCCCGGCTGGGAAATGGCAGTGTAGAACGAGTCAAGTTCTTCATTGGTTCTGGTGTGGTCGAGTTTCGCGAAGAGTTTTTCTTCAAGTTGGCTAGCCCTGCAACGGTCTTGACGGAATTATTGCCCCTGGTAAATCAGTGGGTCGATGAAGCAGCTGAAGATGTGCCAGCCGATCAGAAGGTAAAAGCGAAGAGACGACGGATGCGTGTCGTTATCGAAATGACCACGCAGTTCTTTCGGCAGCTCGTGCGCCAACTGGTGGACGCACCACTCGAGGAAGATGAACAGTTAGCTAAAGCTGTATCATTGGCTGCCCGTCACTGGCCGGGAGATGTTGAGACAGCCTTGGCCTGCCTCAATTGCTGCCTGGGAGCAGATGTTTACGTACAGCAAAACGCCAATCAAAAGACCTTGGTCGAGGCCTGGTTGGACCAACTGCAGAGCTTGATTCGGACCCAGGACTCGATCACGTTGCCAGTTTCCTAGGGTGACAGCGACCTTATTGCGTTTGGCCGCTTAAGGTAAGTACCAGGTGACGTCTGCTGGCCCGGTTTCGGTGTTCACAGAGGAAAATGCCCTGCCATGTGCCAAGTGCCAGTTGTCCCCGTTCGACGGGAATCGTCAGGGAGTTGCCCAATAGTGATGCCTTGACGTGAGCGGGCATGTCATCGGGGCCTTCCATCGTATGGATATAAGGAAAATTTTCTGGAGCAATTGCAGAGAAGGAGGATTCCAGGTCGGTTAGTACATCCGGATCTGCATTTTCGTTGATGGTCAGCGAGGCCGACGTATGCCGGATAAACACATGCAGCAGTCCCACCTCGATTTGAGCTAATTCCGGTAAGCATTCTGTAATGAAACCGGTGATGGGATGGAAACCACGTGTCAGGGCGGGTAAGGTCAGGTTGTGCTGGTGCCAAAACATGAGAATCCTGCCTTCTAGAAGCGGAAATGTCTGCTGGAGCGGGGCATAAGATACCAGATCACCTGCTGCTGGAAAAGCATTGACTCGATTTTGCCCGCTTCCGAGGACCTGCCGGGCAGCTTGAATTCCCACCTGCAAGCGCCTGTTTTCTCAGAGCGGATGATTTTCACTGGCGAACCTGTCCAACCAGCCGCGTTTTCGGGACTTGCAGTCGCTTTCGCTGACTGGGGTGAAATTGCCAGAAAATCTTACCAAGTCGGGTTGAATCGCTTGACAAGCCAATATTTGCGGAAATAATGGAAGGTCTTGATGAATGTTACAATAGCGTCTCATGAACGGTGGATCCTCGGTATCCTCTGCTGATAGGGATCCTCGTAATGGCACTTCGGAGTCAATAGTGCTGGTAAGCTGACGTCGCATCAAGAGTTGACTCAAGAATACTTACCTGAACCTTTTTGCAGAAGATCCCCTCATTCTTGCATGATCGAGGTATTTCTGTAGAGCAGGTTTTTGGACAGAGGGATACCTGATCACACTGATAGTTTCAAGGATTTGAGGAGGAAGGCGAGTTTTATGCACGATGTACGAAACGATGTACGAAATGTTTTTGAGGCGATTTTGAAGTATGGGCATGATGAAGATTTTGCCCCACCGAAGGACTGTGCGCCGACCAACGCACCCGCTGGGTCCGAGGACAAGATTGAGATCCTGCGAGAGCGGATTGCGTTAGGGCAACCACTTTGGCACGACCAGGATCGGTTGGATTATTCTGGCTTGACCGGCGCGATTCGTCCACGCGAATAGAAGTGTTTAGCTGGCTGGGTCTTCTCAATAGAGACCGGCAGTTAAAATAAAAAAGGCCCCTCGTGACGGGGGGCCTTTTTTCGTTCTTGAGCCGGATGACTGGAAGAGGCTTAAGATTTCTTGTCCGCCTCTTTTTTCTCAACAGCAGCTGATTTTGGTGTCCGCGCCACATCGAGCTCCTGGTTGATTTGATCAACTGTCTTCTGATCGGTAGCTGCCTTGGCTGTTGCAGTGACAACTTCTTTGTCTGAAGCGACCATGTTGTCTTGAGCACTCTTGGCTACCTTTGCCATTTCGGTAACCGTCTTGGTGGCGCCATCGAGGACCGTTTTGCTGGCTGTCAGACGTTTTTCCACTTCACCAACGGTCTGTTTTGCTTTGTTGATGACGGCAAGTTTATCCGGTAGTGATTTGCGTTTAGTATCACGTTCTATTGTTTTCTTTTCAGAGAGGCTTTTAAGGGTCGTTACGACTTGCACCAGTTCTTTGTCGCCCCCCGATTTCTCAGCAGCAATCCCTGCCTGTTCGATTGCCTGTTTGAGCGGCACCAGGGCCTTTTCCAAAGCATCGGCACTCGCCATCGTCGTGCTATGATCTGTTTCGGCCTGCGTCAGTGCCTGCTTGGATTTCTCCAGATCACTGCCAGTCGTATCATACTTTTGTTTAGAGTCGACAGCGACTTTTTCAGCGGCATCGAGGTTGTTCTTAGCCGTGGTATAGACGGCTTTGACTTCGTTGGCTTTGCCGGTCAGTTGAGCCAGTTGTTCCTGCTGGGTCAGTAACTTTTCTTCGGCAGCGCTGCGTTTTGCAAACAGTTCAGTCAAGAGTTTCACGAAGGCGATTTCATCTTGCCATCGTTTGACTTGTTGTTCGGTACTGGCAACGGCTTGGGCCGCCTCCTCGGCGCGGGCCTTGTCATAGGCTGCCTTGACTCGCGCCGGTTTAAGGGCTGCGGTTGCCTTGGCAATAGCTTCCTGGGCCTGCTTGAGATTTGCTTGTGCGGTGGCCAGTTCCTTTTCAGCGGTTGCCAGAGTCGCCTTTTCTTTGGTTAAGGCTGCATTCTTGGTGGCGGCCAGCTTGCGGTTCTCCTCCAGGGTGGTGTTGCGGGCATTGGATGTGGCCAGCAACTTGGCGACCAGTTCTGCCACTTCTTTATCGCCGCTGGCTTTGGCAGCTGCCGCCTGCGCCTTGGTGAGCGATTCCTTGAGGAGGGGAACAACTGGTTCCAGGGCAGTGACGACCTTGGCTGCTGCCTGGTACTCTGCCGTCAGTGTTGCAATGGTCTTTTGATAGGTAGCAATTTTGGCCGTTGTTGTTTCAACGGTTTGCTTGCTGACAACCATCAGTTTTTGACCATTGGCCAGGTCCGTTTCGACTTTTTTCAGGGCGGTTTGAGATGCCGTGGCCTCTTTTGCCAGCGGTTCATGTTTGGCTTTCAACTCAACCAGTTGCTTGTTGCTTGCTTCCAGCCGCTGTTGCAAGCGGAGTGGGTTGGAAGTCAAGTTTCCGAGACGTTTTCCGTCACTGGCGTCCCAGACGCGGATTTCTCCATTCCAGTCTCCGGCGATGGCACGATTGGTTTCATCACAGAAGGTAACTTGCAGAGCAATCTCTGAGAGGGCTTCGAAGGCTCGCAATTGCTTACCATTTTGATCCCAGAGCTTGGTAACCTTATCGCGGCCGCAGGAGAGCAGGCGACCATCGCGAGCGAATTCTACGGATAAGCAGCCACCACCATGAGCGCCCCAATTCTTAACTTGCCCACCGTTCTCCATTTCCCAGAGACGAATGGACCCATCCGCGCTGCAGGACGCCAGGATATTGGAGTCGGATCGCCAGGAGAGTCCTCGGATCGTTTGGCTATGAGCTTTGAGCTGCAGGTACTGTCGGCCGGTTTCCGCTTCCCAGACAAAGACCCCACCGTTCTTGTCGCCGGTAGCCAGCAAAACTCCATCGGGACTGAAACTAACACAGTAAATCCAGCCGGTGTGTTTTTTTGGGATTTCGTATTCTAGTTCGCCGGTGCGAGTTGAATAAACACGGATCACTTTTGCAGAGCTTCCCAGGGCAATCAACGTCTGGTCCGCACTGATATCGGCACCGAGCACGGTATCGAGTTCATCGCCAATTTCAATAATCCGTTCGCCCGTCTTGAGATTCCAGACAACCGTTTTCCCCAGGGAAGCTCCACGTCCACCACCTGCCAGCAGCAAGTTGCCATTGCGACTGAACTTAAGTGAGTGGGCTATTCCTTCCGGGAAGGCCAGGGTTCCGACCAGTTCGAGGCTCTTGCTGTTGTAGAGCAGTATCTGTTTTTGTCCGGCAATGGCGATGATGGGCGACCAGGGATTGGAAGCCAGAGCCGTTACCGCACCTGTACGAACTGTTTGGGTGAGCGGTTCCAGGCTTAAGCGGCCTGGCATCGGGGCGACTTCTGGTTTACCACCGGG
>JAYGDG010000674.1:0-2581 GCA_046583015.1 Pirellulaceae bacterium
TGACGATCTGCCATTTCCAAGATGTCGGCATAGCGAATATTCAACTCCTGTTGACCACACCCCCATTCTCCCTTGGACGATTCCACTGGAATGGCACTGAATTTCAGCGCTTCGCGGAATTCCTGGTTGTAAGGCTCATCACGAGTCCCCTGCAGCATATGGTAGTCCTCGATATACCAACTGCTTGGCTGCAATTGGTGAAAACCCTCTCGCCCCAGTGACTTGTAGGTGTTTTCGAACAGGTAATACTCCAGTTCCGAGGCCGTTTGGGCCGTGTATCCAAGTTCCCCCAGTTGCTCAATTTGTGATTTCAAAAGAGAGCGAGGAGCAACTGGTAGCAGTTCATGGAGAGATTCCGATGTCACATCGCAGAGCACGATCGCGGTCTGTTCCAGCCACGACGCGGTACGGAGGGTATTTAAGTCGGGAGCGAGATGAAAATCACCGTAACCCCGATCCCAGTTAGCGAATTGATAACCGCTGACCGGTTCCATTTCCATATCTACCGTGAGCAGGTAATTGCAGGCATGCGTACCGTGATCCATTGTGGATTCCAGGAAATACTCAACGTCAAATCGCTTACCCAGCAAGCGACCATAAAGGTCAGGAAAGACAGCGACCACGGTGTTGACCAAGCTGTGGTTGACCATGTCCTGTAGTTTTTCACGGGTCAAAAGATAGTGTTCACTCATTGCCAATTCCTTATGGTGCAAAAGGCACGCTGCTCCCTCTATTCCAGTTCCTTGGCGGCTTCTGCAAGTAATGCCACTTCTTCTTCCGGCGCCTGGGCAACCAGGTGATGCCGACTGTAAAGGAAAAAATACGCGATGGCGATCAATAAGAATAAACTAACACCGACAACCGCTGGTCGATAGGCTGGCTGAAAGAAACAGGCAACTAGCGCTAACAGGGAAAGCACGGCCCCTAAAGCAGCTCCCGGGATTCCCAGTGGACTGCGATATGGCCGAGGCAGATCAGGCCGAGTGATTCTCAGCTTGATGTAACAGATCATCACCATGGCGTAAGAAATTACGGCTCCAAACACGGCCATGTAGAGTAGCGTACCGGCAATTTGTTCCGGCCGATTGCCCTCGGGGTCCTCTCCTAACCAGGCGGCTGGAACGATCTTATCCAGGCTTGAAATTAGCAGAATACACCCCAGACCCATCACAGCACCCAGGATCAGTGCCCGGTGGGGCGTCTGGTAGGAACTGGTCTTGGAAATCCAGCGAGGAAAGTAACCGGCCCGCGAAAGTGCAAATAAAACGCGGCCATAGGCATAGATGATCGTGTGAAAACTGGCAATCAAACCAGTCAAGGCAATCAGTGTAAATGCCTGGGTCGTTAAACCGTCTCCAAAGACTGCCTTAAAACCATCACTTAAGGGAGCACCAGAACTCCCGATCGCGGCAGCTCCCTCCCCCACACCACTGTTTAATACCATCGTAAACAGGGACAGAATGAGCAGCGTAAAGATCCCAAGTATCAAGGCTCGGGGCATATCACGAACCACATCATGAGTCTCCTCGGCGGCCAGTGGCAATTGTTCAATCGCCAGGTAAAACCAGATCGCGAAAGGTAGAGCGGCAAAAATACTCGACCAGCCGCCGCTCAGCGTCTCTCCCAGGGAAGCAGGTTTTCCTTTAACGGCCAACAACGAAGCGTCGAAGGAACCTGTGCAGATTACCGACACATAGAAAACGATCAGCACGGCAATCGCCAACACGGTAACGATTAACCCCACTCGTAATGTTAACTGCGAACCCAAAATATTGATTGTGACAAACAGTGCGTAGGCAGCAATCCACCAGGCTTCAACAGGTACTGCCGGCAACAACTCGTGCAGGTAACCGCCGATGTAATAAACGATGACGGATGGGGTCAGCACATATTCAATGGTGTCGGTGACACCACAGATAAAACCTCCAGTGGGACCCAGCGCGTTGCGAGTAAAAGAATAAAATCCACCGGCATGCGGCAAGGCGGCAGATAGCTCAGCAATGCTCAAGACCATGCAGACATACATGATGGCCATGGCGAAGGTTGCGACGGCAAGTCCCCAAAATCCACCCGCCAGCAATCCGCCATTCCAGCCACCGTAGTCACCGGAAATGACTGCACCCACACCCAAGGCCCACAACAGGATCCAACCCGCGCTCGGTTTCAACTTCCGGTTCTGCAGATAAGCGTCGTCGACGTTTTCATAGCCGGCTACGCCAGCAATCCGTTTTGACATAACTAAATTCTCAAACGACTAGGGAAATGGAGGAGTGACATTATCGTCGAGTGGAAAAATCGGGCGAACGCATTGCGTGTAAGGGAGCGAATGAAGATTTGCACTTGTCGAACCCGCAACATCCACGGCCACGATGGTTGAGGTAATGGCCTCGTAGTAGGGCCGAAATCCATTGGGGGATTTGACCACCACCAGGTCAAACTCTCGGGGATCCAAGCCTTGCGCTTTGTAGACCTGCTGACCCACTACGAAAACAGTTCCCGAGGTCACCACGATGTGAAAACCTCCGCAAACTAGCACTGCCGTGGGACCACCCTGCCCCACGGTTCCATTTTCGTAAACAAA
>JAYGDG010000690.1:0-7462 GCA_046583015.1 Pirellulaceae bacterium
TCTTGACAAGCGGTGCCTTCTGCAACAGGAACTGCATAATCCCAGTAACAAACGGCAGGGCGGTGGCTCCTGCGGCAAGAATTGTCTGCCGCATTTCTTCGGTCAGCACAACACGTTGACTTGATGCATCACGTATGCCCCACTCATAAACCAGCCAGTGATAAAGTCGATAGGCTTGTGGCAAAGCGTTCCACAACATCAGGACTATCAGGAACACGAAAAGCCCGATGCACCACCATCGCTCAAAAACGCTGGAAATGAGCCTCGTGCCCGACCCACCGTTTCGCCCGAGATTCTGGACAATGGGCAGTACGGCCACTGACGCCAAGAGCTTTCGATTTCGCCCGGTGATTATCTCGGATTGCGTTGGTGATCGGTCAGCAGTTGCCCACGTTTTTACACTGGCCGATATCCAGGCACGTTTCTCAGACGTGATCAGCCTGGCAGAGACGTTACAACAGCTGCAAGCCTAGCCGGCGATGACCAGCTGGTCATTAATCGCCTGCTGGCAAATCGGGCTGTTGCCAGATGCTCATGCCACCATCGACCAGCAGCATCTGCCCATGGACGTGGACGGCCGCATCGCTGCAGAGGTAAACGGCCCCATCTCCACAGACTTCGGGGCCCGGAACTTGTCCGTTGGGGGTATGCAACTGCATCCACTTCATGAATTCTGGCTGGTCCAGCGCCGGCGCGGTCAGGGGCGTATAGACCAGGCCGGGTGCCAGGCCATTGACACGTATATTGTGGGGGGCCAGCGAGACGCACAACGATTTGACCATGGCTTCTACGGCCCCCTTGGAGGAGTCATAAGCTGTATGGACTTCTTCCGCCAGGCGGCCATTGATCGATCCGATAAAAAGCACTCGGCCAGCGATTTGCCCGGGTACCCAGCGACGGGCAAACTGCTGGGTCAGGAAAAAGCAGGAATAGACGTTCAGTTTCATGGTCTTGTCGAACGTTTCAAGATCCATCTCCAAGAACGGCTGATCGATGTAAGTCCCCGCATTATTGACCAGGATGTCAATGTTGGGATTGGCGGCAATTGCCTGCCCAAAAACGTCCTCAACCGAGGCCACGGTCTCTGCCGACAGATCACCGGTAATAAAGTCTGTCTGGACACCAGCCTGGCGACACTGATCGAGCGTCTCTTCGGCTGCATCACTCCTTTGCCGACCGTGGATGACCACGTTGGCTCCTGCCTCGGCCATGGCCCAGGCAATGGCCCGACCAACTCCCTTGGTCGATCCGGTAATGAGTGCGTTATGGCCCGCTAGCGTGATCATAGGTCCCTTCCTGGTTTTGGCTCAATTCTGATGTTTCAAGGCTTACGGACATCGAGGCAAATAATGTTCTTGCCATCCCGCAGGAAAAGGTGTCCGTGGGAAAGTGCCGGCGCTTGCCGGGTCCGATCCATAACAACAGCGCGACCCAGTTCCTTGTATTGTGTCGGTGTTGCCTGCACGACAACCAGTTCTCCCTTCATGGTTGTGATAAACAGTTTTCCATCGGCAGCGATCAGGTTACCTTTTCCAAAACGTGTCTCGCGCCACATCCGTTTACCGGTGGCAGCTTCCACGCAAGTTAAATGAGTAACTGGACCGGCGCTGCCCACGTTGTCAAATCCATAAAAGTAGCCGCCCAGCAGGATCGACGTTTGCCATTCATTGCGCATCACGCTGGCTGCGCCGTGGGAAGTCCATTTTTCCGTTACTTGAAAACCGGTTGCAGCCGGTTTCACCGCCAGCATCACGCTGCCATGATTCTCGCCGGAAGAAAGAAAGAGATTTCCCTGGTGAACCAGGGGCGTGGCGATATTGCAGTCGTAATCGGTGACATACGGATAACGCCACAACTGCTTACCGGTCTTGGGTTCGACCCCTATCGCTTCCGCTCCGGCAAACACGACGATCTGCTGATTATCGGCCAGTTGCAAGAGGGCTGCGGAGGAGTAGCCAGCGGCAGTCTGCTCTCCGGCTGTCCAGGCCAGCTTGCCCGTCTGGCGCTGGTAAGCTGCCACGGTTGCCGTGGGGGCACCGATAGTGACAATCACCAGGTCTCCCACGATCAGCGGTGAACTGGCCATGCCATAATCGGCAACCTTCCCCTTGTGCTGCTGGACCGTGTTATTGCTCCACACGATGCTCCCGTCCCTGGCACTCAAAGCACTCAGGATACCCTCCCCGGTAAAGACATAGACTTTTCCATCCGAGACAAGTGGCGTAGCCCGTGGGCCATCACCCATTTGATTCTTGAATGCGCTGGAGACGGCTGCTTGCCAGCGGGTCTTGCCCGTGGCAGTATCGAGCGCCAGCGCCCATTGTTTGCCGTCCCGTTGGACCAGCGTGTAGAGGCTCCCGTCGGAAATCGCCAGGCCCGACATCCCACCACCACCGGCAACCTGCCAGACACGCTTGGGTCCAGCGGCTGGCCAGGAGGTCAGCAGACCGGCTTCCGGGGAAATACCGTTTCGCTGAGGGCCCAAAAACTGGAACCAATCGGCTGCTGCCAGTCTGCCGAGTTGCCGGGACGGGGTTGCTAGAACAATTAAGGTGATCAGCAAGCACCCCAACGAAACAATCGTGAAACGTCTGGCAACACTGGCTCTCATGACAGTAATCTCCTTGCTGTAAGGGGCATCACATAGCTTATTTCAACCATGCTGATGATAAGGGCTAAACAGGCAGAGACAAGTACCGATCCTCCCTTCGCATGTTGTTTTCCCTGGCTACCCTCTTGCGGGGAGTCATTTCTAAGTTCTAATCGGCTCGATTCATTTCATTTCCGGCTCCTGCAAAGGTCTGTGGTCATGAAGATTGCCAGTGGCGGTGTCCAGCACGAAACTAACACCTTTTCCGACACACCGACGACACTCTCTGACTTTCAGCGGGACAGCGGTTGTGGACCTGATTTTTCTGGAGGAGAAGTTCTCGAGGAACGTTTTGCTGGTACCGGAACCATCCATGGCGGATACCTGGCTGGAGCTGCCGAGTTGGACGTCGAACTACTTCCGCTACTCTCGGCCCGTGCGCAACCAGCGGGCCGAGTGGAACAAGTCGCCTACGACCAGATGCTGAACCTTTTCCTGCAACGGTTAGCAGCCGTGCTACCGGTCGACGCCGTGGCACTCGATTTACATGGAGCCATGGCCACGCAAGAGCACGATGATGCCGAAGGTCATTTTATTGCTGCCGTACGTGAACTGGTTGGCCCGGAAATCCCGCTGGTTGTCACGCTCGACTTACATGCCAACATCAGTCCCCAAATGGCCGCCGAGGCCGACGTCATTATCGGCTTTGACACCTATCCCCATGTCGACATGCGAGAGCGCGGTATCGAAGCCATCCAGTTACTTGTTCGCATGATCAACCAGGAAATTCATCCCTGCCAGTCTTACCGACAATTACCCCTGATGACGATGCCCCCGATGCAATGCACGCTGCGGGAACCGATGCAAAGTTTGATACAAGAGGTGTTTACGCTCGAAGAAGAGCCTGGCATTTTGACTGCCACGGTAGCAATGGGTTTCCCGTTCGCCGACATCCGGGACGCCGGAGTCAGCGTGCTGGTTACCAGTGATTCAGATCAAACGCTGGCTGATCAAAAAGCAGATGCCCTGGCTGCTCGTCTCTGGGTATTACGTGACCAGCTGCAACCGCAGCTAACCACGATCGAAGCAGCGATACAATACACGGATGAGCATGCCGACGGCCTGGTCATCTTTGCCGACGGTTCCGACAATCCGGGTGGGGGTGCCCCCTGCGATGGAACCGTCGCCTTGCAGGCCATGATCGAGGCAGATTTTCAGGGTGGCGTCGTCGGGGTATTGCATGACCCGGACACCGCCAGGGAAGCTCACGCTGCCGGCGTGGGGGCGGAAATCGATGCCGTGATTGGTGGCAAGACGGATGACCAGCACGGCGCTTCGGTCGTGACCCGTGCTCGTGTCCAGGCACTGAGCGACGGCAAGTACGTTCACCACGGTGCCATGATGCGAGGCCTGGTAGGTGATTTCGGCCCGATGGCGGTGCTTCGTGTGGGAGGCGTGGAAGTGGTCGTGGCCACCTATCGACGGCAATTACTCGATCGTGACATGTTACGGGTTGTTGATATCGATCCGCAAACCAGGCGGTTACTGGTTGTCAAAAGTGCCGTTCATTTTCGTGCTGACCTGGGACCACTGGCCAGCAAGATTTTTGATGCCGACACACCCGGGATCCATCGACCGGACTTCAGTGGTTTTGAGTACCAGCAGGTGCGCCGTCCGATCTATCCGCTCGACCAGGATATCAGTGATCCGCCAGGCGCTTGATGAGCGAATCAGGGACCACTTAATCTTCCGGTTCCGGACGTGACATGAGCCACTGGCCAAACTGCTGACGATCATCCTCGCTCAGACGCATAATGATCACTTCATTGTGTGAACTATGAATACTCAGGATGTGGTCGAGTTGGAAAGCAATCTCGTCACCCTCCTGCAGACCGTGGAGTTTCGTTTCATAGAGGTGGTTATCGATGACACCGCGCAGCCAGCAATCCTGTCGCCGGGTGACTTTGACCCAAAACTCCTCCCCCCATCCTCGCGGGGAACCTCCTGGGCAGGGACAACCAGCAGGGAAACTGGCTGTTCATGCGAGAGGATTGGTTTCGATACTTCCTCGCCACAGAATTCACAAGGACATCCAGGTTCCGCATCCGGGTGTGCCGAGAAACGATCCGAATCAATCCGTATTTCCACGAACTCACCGACCGAAACATGCTTCTTGAACCACTGGTTGACGATAGCAAACCGGTCGCCGAAACGTCGATTCATGTCGACGCCATTGACCAGCACATAGCCATTGGGCATCGACGTTTCCCGGAAGTCCGCAGATCCAGTCATGATCTCTCTTTCTCTCCAATTACAAGACAATTATCGCTGCTACTGCCGCCACTGGCAACAAACGTCTTACCCTGCTGAAAAATACTCAAAAAAACGACAAATGGAGTTAATTCCGGCCCCTGGTTTCGCTAGGATGGTGGTTCCTGACAGGACTCGTAACAGCATCCCTCACAGTGACACGTTGATGAAACCGAGACCCCCTGCAAATCGATCGATCACTCGTCGCCAGTTTTCCCAGACGGCATTAATGGCCGGCGGAGCGGGGCTTTCCTTGGGTCAGCTGCTGCGATTGCAAGCTGCCAGTTTCCAACCGCAGCGCGATACGGCGGTCATCCAGATCTGGCTCGGTGGAGGACACAGTCAATTCGAGACCTTTGATCCTAAGCCGCTGGCCCCGGCTGAAATTCGTGGCCCCTACGAACCAATTCCCACACGCTTGCCGGGAATTTCGTTCTGCGAAAAACTTCCGCGTACTTCCCAGGTCATTGACCGGGCCGCCATTATTCGCAGCATCACGCACAGTACCAACGGACACTTCGTGGCGGCGCACTGGTGTTCCACCGGATACGAGGGAACCAACAATACCTCTTCCCATCCTTCTGCTGGATCGGTGACCGCAAAGTTTCGCGGGCCCAATCATCCTGGCATGCCGGCGTATGTGCTACTCTCGGAAGAGTTCGTCCGCAACCCAAGTATCGCTTCGGTGATGGGACCCGGTCACCTGGGGACCAGCCAGGCCCCTTTCTTGATTGAACAGGATCCTTACCGTAACGAGTTTCTCACCACGAAAGTGAACGATGCAACTGCCAACCTGAAACTGGCTGACGATGTCACGCTCGACCGAATCGCGGACCGCAGCAACCTTTTAAAAGACCTGGACCAGATCACGCGCAGCATCGATAACCGCGGTCGCCTGCGTGGCATTGACCAGTTTAACCAGGTGGCCCTGGAAATGGTGACCAGTGGGAAAGCGCGGCAAGCCTTTGATTTAAGCCGCGAACCGGCATCGATTCACAAGCTGTACGGAAAACATCGTTGGGGTCAGACCGCCTTGCTGGCCCGCCGACTGGTCGAAGCGGGGGTCACTTTTGTAACCATTAACACGGCCCCTGATTCGCTTTGCTGGGACTGGCATCGCAATATCATTAATGACAAACGACCTGCCGATGGTTCGGATGGTCCCAGTCGTGGAATGGATATCTCCGGACCTCCGCTGGACCAGATGATATCCGCCCTGGTGACTGATCTTTACCAGCGCGGGCTCGACAAGAAGGTTCTGTTGCTGGTCTGGGGTGAGTTTGGGCGAACCCCACGAATCAACAAGACCGGGGGACGAGACCACTGGGGTTCGTTAATGAGTATCCTGCTCTCTGGCGGTGGCCTGCAAGTTGGCCAGGTCATCGGTGCTTCCACGAAGAACGGCGAAGTGCCCACCGATCGCCCGATCGGTCCCACCGATGTGCTGGCCACGGTTTACCGGCACCTGGGAATTGACCCGCGACAGCACACGGTGACTCCGGAAGGCCGACCGATTCCGCTGTTACCAGCTGGCAAACCGATTGCCGAACTAATTTGAGCGGCGGGCAAACTGCGGGAACCGCTGTGCGGTTAAATGAGTTCCGGCAGGGGGCGATGGTTGTCCAAAACATGCAGTGGACGTCCTGCCAGGTCCTTGAACAACACGTTCTGCAAATTTAACCCCAGTTGGTGATAGAGCGTGGCAAACACCTCGCGGAAATGAACTGGTCGCTTTTGAGCATGTTCTCCAAACCGATTGGTGGCACCAATCACCTGTCCGGTTTTCATCCCGCCACCGGCCAGCAACGCTCCGGCTACTTTCGACCAGTGATCACGCCCGGCATTCGCATTGATCTTGGGAGTCCGTCCAAACTCGCCCCAGACAACAATCGATACATCGTCCAGCATGCCGCGCTCGTCGAGGTCTTGAATCAGTGTCGACAAGCCCAGGTCCAGTAACGGCAAAGTACCACGGGCCTCGGCAAAGTTATCCTTGTGCCAGTCCCAATTGTAGTCACCCTTGAGCATCCGCCCGAAAGGATAGCGACTAAAGGCGAGCGAGACACAGCGTGCCCCTGCTTCAATCACTCGACGGGCCAGCAGAAACTGGTCCAGGTGTTTCCCGCCACCTCGCACCGGGGTCTCTGAAGTCTGCACTCCATAGCGGGCGCGAACTGCCGGATCTTCCTTGGAGAGATCCAGGGCATGGGCCAAACGACCAGAGCTTAGTACCTGGAACGCCTGTTCACTAAAAGCATCCATTTGTTGCATCACGCCGCGACTATCAAGGGTGCGTCGAAAACGATCGAACTCCCGCAACAAGGCCTTGCGATCATCGAGTCGGTCGAGGGAAGCCTGTTCCATGCGAAAGTTCTCGCGATCAACCGCAGCCACTTCCATGGCAGAATGGGCGGGACCCAAGAAGCCTGCCTGTCCCAACCCGGCACTTTTTACAAATCGGGCATCATAGTAATCGGGAGAAAGATCGACATTCGGTGGCACCCCGGGTACCGCGCTGCCTTGCATTCGGGACACGACAGCTCCCATCGAGGGCCAGCCACC
>JAYGDG010000761.1:0-2758 GCA_046583015.1 Pirellulaceae bacterium
TCCCCCGTCAGCCTGGTGGATCTCTACCCCACCCTCATCGACCTCGCGGGTCTGCCCGGGCGCAAGGGTCTTGACGGACGTTCGATCAAGCCTCTGCTCGAGAACCCCAAAGCCGATACAAGCCGCGCGGTGGTGACCACCTTCGGCAAGGGCCGCCATTCCGTCCGCTCCCGTTCCTGGAGGCTGATCCGCTACGAGGATGGAACGCGCGAGCTCTACGACCTCGCCAGCGACCCGAACGAATGGAAGAACCTCGCTGGCAAGGCGGAATATTCGCGCCTGGAATCAGACCTCTCCTCAAAGCTGCCCTGAGTGGCACAAAAGGACATCCCGGGATGTTGACGCTCTGCCCCCTGAGCTACACCCGCGTTTTCCTGACTCGATTACGGCGCTGTTTCGCACCGTTGGGAAAAGCACAGAGACCCGTCCGCCCCTGGGCGTAGTTCCCTGGTGAACATTTTTCCCGCGAATTCCAGGCTATTTCAGTTTTGCCAGATATTTCCCGGGGTTGGCGTTGAACTTCTTCACACAGGGTTTGCAGCAGAACTTGATCTCCTGCCCCTCGTGCACCAATCTTACCGGGGTGCCCATGGAACCGAGTTTGTTGCCACCGACAATACACGTAGGACTGAGGTAGGGCTTTACGCCCGCAGTTGAGCCCGTGGAGGCGCATGCATTGAGCACGAGAACAAACGCGATGGCGGCCATGGAGACAATTGTTTTTCTAAACATTCCTGCTCCTTTCAAAATCGGAAATTCAAACCGGCTCCGAACCCATGTTCGGAGTGATAACCGGAAGTGATCGAAAATTCTTTGGTCAAGAAATAAGACGCTCCTGTGTAGTACCTCCACTCTGTATTCGTGTCGTACTCGACATCGCCAAAGACAGATAAACGGTCCGTTACCATGATCTCCTTGCCGAGGCCAATGCGAAGGTCACCCTCTGTATCCATCGAAAGAAAGGAGTGAACCATATACGGCAATCGATAATTCACCTGGGCAAACAACCTGTTTCCCGCATCATCTTCGTTGGTAAATCGATACCCCGTGGAGGTAGACAGGTTTGAATCGAAGTAATGTGACCAGTACAAATCAAACTCGTATTCACGGTGGTCGTGAAATCCGTATTCCCATGTGACGCCGAAATTTTCACGTCCTTTCATCAACGTGAGATGCCCCATCGCCATGTTGCTTAAAAGTGTTCCATCCAGCATGAGGAAGGACGGGTTGATGAGGTTGGGGTCGAGAGCGGGTTTGTAGTCGGCATCGCGTGCTTTGCGATACGAAAAGACGCGCGCCATTCCCGCATCCATGTGATAAAGCAGGTGACAATGAAAGAACCAGTCACCTTCCTCGTTGGCAAGAAACTCGATCGTTCGACGCCCCATCGGAGGAACGTCAACTGTATGTTTCAACGGAGCGTTGGCGCCCTGGCCATTCAGTAACCGGAAAAAATGCCCGTGAAGATGAATGGGGTGATGCATCATCGTGTCGTTGATGAGCTTGATGCGAAAAACCTCGCCCTTGTTGACGGCAATCGTTGAATCTTCAGCCAACGTCTTGTCGTTGAATGACCAGATGTAGCGCGCCATATCACCCGTCAAGTGAAGCTCAATTTCACGGACAGGGGCTGAATTTGGGGGTGTGGTCGCCTTTGGCGAGCGCAGCAAACGATACGGTGGCGGCGGGCGAGCCGCGTTCATATCACCCGCTTCCTTCTCCCCAAAGCTGGCCAGCGCCGCGTCGAGCATATAATCCATCTTGTAGAGATTGACAGACGGCAGCGCAGACGCCTTGTTCTTCTTCCCCGTTCCGAGAAACAGTGATGCATAACCGGTGTTGTCCTGGGCGGTCGCGCGAAACTCCCAGGAACCGGATTGCGGAATCGTCACCACGACATCGTAGGTCTCCGCCATGCCGAGCAAAAGGCGACTTAACCTGACAGGCTCCACAGCGGGGCCATCGGCCGCGACAACCGTCTGCGGTCCGCCAGCGTACTGGGTATAGAAATAGGTGGAGGCGGCGGCATTGATGATGCGAAGCCGTACCGTTTCCCCTGGCTTGGCGGGATATTCCGAAACCCGCTTGCCATTGAGCAGAAACGCGTCGTAGTAGACGTCTGAAATGTCCATCGGAGCCATGCGCGATTTCTCACGCGCAAGATAATCCTGAAGTGAATCAGCCTGGATGGCTCCCAGGAGGGACTGCGCGTTGCCCTTTTTGATGGCGTAATACTCCGAGCCCCGCATCAAGGTTCGCATCACCTCATTCGGATGCTCGTTCGTCCAGTCTGACAATACCACCACGACATCGTGGTCGGCCTCGACCTGCTCGCCTCCCCTTGGAGTGATCACGATCGATCCGTAAACACCTCGCTGCTCCTGCAGGCCCGTATGGGAGTGGTACCAGTAGGTCCCTGAATGTTTAAGCGGGAACTCAAATGCATGCGTATTTCCGGGTTGGATGGGAGGCGTTGTCAGGTAGGGCACGCCATCTTGTGCATTGGGAACCAGGACTCCATGCCAATGAATGGATGTCTCTTGAGCTCTCAAGGCGTTGTGCACCTTGATCTTCGCCACATCGCCTTCTCGAAATTTCAATGTCGGACCGGGTATGCCGCCATTGATCGTAAGTGCCTCGCGAATCTTCCCGGCCGGCGCGAGCCGGGTTTCAGAAACCGTCAACTCATACTCAACGATCTCGGCCCGCACAGGCTGAACTGGAAGCAAAATCAACATGAAAAAGGCGAGCTGAAAAT
>JAYGDG010000817.1:0-5596 GCA_046583015.1 Pirellulaceae bacterium
AACCCCTTTGATCCGAAATGAAGAAAAGGCTTGCATAGTTTGCCCAAGTTGCAGGGATTCGACTGCTAGCAGTTGTCGGCCGGAGGTGACCAGGCGGTACCCTTGCCTCGACGGGATGGGTCGGTTTTACTGCAAGAGATCGTTTACTGCTCGGAATCCATACGCTGTCAAACGAACATCATGTCTCACTTATATCTGGACTACAACGCGACGACTCCCTTGGCACCGTCGGTGCAGCAGGTGATGGCTCCGTTTCTGGCAGAGCATTATGGAAATCCTTCCAGCGATCATGCGCTTGGAGAACATTGCCAGGCGGCGGTTGCGGAGGCGCGTGAGCAGGTGGCAGCACTGCTGGGAGCGCGGGCCGCTGAAATTGTTTTCACCTCCGGTGGTACAGAGAGCAACAACCTGGCCTTAAAAGGGGTCATGTGTCGCAAGTCTCCGTCGGGATCGGGTCATTTGATTATTTCTTCGCTGGAGCATCCGGCGATAGTAGCTCCGGCAAACTACCTGGCTCGTTGTGGTTGTGAAGTGAGCGTGGTCGATTGTGATGCGCGTGGTGTGGTTGCTGCTGGCCAGGTTGAACAGCTGATTCGTCCGGAGACGAAGTTGGTTAGCCTGATGCATGCCAACAATGAGATTGGCACGATTCAGCCGATTGCCGAAATCGCCGAGATCTGCCGGGCCCGCGGTGTGCTGTTGCATACGGATGCAGCGCAGAGTGTGGGGAAGATCGCGACTCGAGTTGATGAACTGGGTGTGGATTTGCTGACCATTGCCGGCCACAAACTCTATGCTCCCAAGGGAGTAGGAGTACTTTATATTCGCAGTGGCTTGGAGTTAGAACCGTTTATGCACGGAGCCAGTCATGAATTGGGAAGACGAGCAGGTACAGAGAATGTCCCTTATCTCGTCGGCCTGGGGCAGGCAGCAAAGCTGGCTACCAATGATCTGGTTGAAGTGCAGTCTCGACTTGAGAAGTTGCGGGACCTGTTATGGGAGCAACTGGCGACTGGTATTGGGAGCGGGCTAACTTTTAACGGTGCAGATGCTCCCCGCTTGCCCAATACCTTGAGTGTCAATTTTCCAGACGTTATTGGCAGTGAATTATTAGCAAGGGTGCCCCAATTATGCGCCTCCACCGGTGCTGCCTGCCACAGCGGGGAGACGACGGTTTCCAGTACGCTGGCGGCAATTGGCTTACCCGCAGAAATAGCCCGTGGTACGGTTCGTTTGAGCTTGGGGCGGACAACGAGTGAGCAGGATGTGAAACAGGCAGCTCAATGGCTGATTGCCGCCTGGCAGGAACTTCGTTGAAAAAGTAATTGACAGGGCCTTGAGCGTTTAACGAAACGAGATGTGCAGATGGGCAGGGAGTTAAATCGACAGAGTACGGGGGTTGTTGGGCTGGACGAGCAGCTTGGTGGTGGCCTCATTCCCGGAACCTTGACGGTAGTATTCGGTGCCACCGGGATCGGCAAGACGCAACTGGGGATTCAGTATGCCCGCGCCGGGCTGTCCGATGAGCAACAGAGCGGAATTATCCTCGACCTGGGAGCCCGGGGAGATTCTCAGAGTCACGTTGATTATGCCCAGCGGATGTACGACTGGACACTTCAATCAGCTCCGTCTCACGAACCGGCAGACTGGCAGGAACTTTTTGATGCGCAACGGCAGGCGGGCGATTATCTGCACGTTTTTGACTACCAGGGCCGGCGGGTTACCCGCCAGGATTTACAGTGGGACGATTGGCATGAATGGCAGGCGGAGTTAAACCAGAAACTGCGACGTACGATTGCTTTCCTGTATGGCAATTTTGTACAGGGGGTGAGGCGGCTGGTGGTCGATGGTGTGGAACCGGTAGGTCGTGCCAGTGATTCTATTCAGTTAAACCTGTTTGAGTATGTCTATCACCAGGTGGTCAGGAAAGAGGCTCAATGGGTAGCGCGTGACTTGTTTCGGCAGCGTTATCGTGAGCTGGCTGAGACGGTCACGGCCCATGATTATGATTCGAAGACAGTGGGGAGCCTGTTGCTCTACACGTCCCAAGAGACGATGTTAAACGAGATGATCGAGCGGCCCCTTGACGAGGGGGACGCACTCTCCAATGCCAATACGTTGATCTACATGGGAAAAATACGGGAAGGGAACCGGGTGAATCGAGCGCTCTACGTCGCCAAGCATCGTGGCAGCGAGTGCAGCGATGAGATTATCCCTTACGAGATCAACGATGCCGGTTTGCAATTGGCTGGCAGCTAAGAGGCCGACGGGCTTGCCAGTAAGTTACTGGTTTGCCTGGATCGACTGGGCCCGGGCCATGGCATCTTCAGCTAGCTGAATGTACTGCTGATTCTGGGTGCCTGCGAAAGCCCGCTGGTAGGTCACGCTCATGGCCGTAAAGTTAAATGCTTCATCAGCTTCGAGTTCACATGCTTTTTTACCATGCTGAACTGCCTCTTCATGCTTGTTGACACGCCCATAGAGGACGGCCAGTGTCAGGTGCGCCAGGATGAAACTGTCATCCTCTGCAATGATTTGCTGCAGTTTGCTAATCGCTTCTTCCAGGTTACCAGCGTCTTTGAGTTTTTCGGCTTCGCCATAGAGGGCATGAAGATCGCTCATCGGTAAGGTCCTGTCTAAGAGGGAATAAGCTAGTAAGTATTGATAGTTAGCTTAATGCTGCTTGGGCAGCAGCGAGCCGTGCGATGGGGACTCGAAACGGTGAACAGCTCACGTAGTTGAGCCCCACCTGGTTGCAGAAGCGGATCGAGGCCGGATCGCCACCATGTTCTCCACAAAGACCGATTTTGAGGCCTTTCTTAGTGGCCCGTCCTTTTTGGACGCCCAGGTCGACCAGTTGTCCGACACCAGTGGTGTCCAGAGACTGGAAGGGATCGCCTGGCAGGATTTCTTCTTTCAGGTAGTCGGGCAAGAAGGTATTGATGTCGTCACGACTGTATCCAAACGTCATTTGGGTGAGGTCGTTAGTGCCAAAGCTAAAGAAATCAGCATGTTCGGCAACTTCGTCGGCGGTCAGTGCGGCTCGTGGAATTTCGATCATGGTACCGATCAAAATATCGAGATTGCGGGTGTTCTTCTTCTTCTTCTTGACGCGGGCAATCGCCTGTTCGGCGAGTTCTCGCAAATGCCGCAGTTCGTTGGCAGTTCCGACTAGCGGAATCATGATTTCGGCTTTAGCGTTAATCCGTTTCTGCTTACAGTGAATGACTGCTTCCACGATCGCCGTCACTTGCATGTCAAGGATTTCCGGATAGGTCACGCTCAACCGGCAGCCACGATGTCCGAGCATCGGGTTGTGTTCATGCAGTTGGTTGACCCGTGCTCTTACAACGGCTGGCTTGATTCCCATATGGCGGGCCAGTTCTTGTTGACTCTTGGCGTCATGAGGCACAAATTCATGCAGTGGCGGATCCAGCAGCCGGATCGTGACAGGCAGTCCTTTCATCGCGGTGAAGATGCCGATAAAGTCCTTGCGCTGGTAAGGCAGCAATTTTTTTAGCGCTTTTTGTCGACTGGCCTGGTCGTCTGCCAGGATCATTTCTCGCATGGCAATGATACGATTATCCTGGAAGAACATGTGTTCTGTGCGGCAGAGTCCGATTCCTTCCGCGCCGAACTCACGGGCCCGACTGGCATCTTCTGGCGTGTCTGCATTGGTGCGAATGTCCAGGGTTCGATACTTATCAGCCCAGCGCATGATTTTCAGGAAGTCACTGGAAAGTTTAGGTATTTTGGTTTCCACGGCGCCAACCATCACGGCACCGGTTGACCCATCGAGCGAAAGGGTGTCCTGGTGGTTAAAGACCTTGCCGCCAACGGTGATCTTGCGTGTCTTTTCGTTGATCTGCACTTCGCCGGCACCGGCCACGCAACAGCGTCCCCAACCGCGAGCGACGACGGCAGCGTGACTGGTCATTCCGCCAGTACTGGTGAGAATTCCCGCGGCACTGTGCATGCCATCAATGTCTTCGGGACTGGTTTCATTACGGACGAGCAACACCGATTCACCCGCTGCAGTCCGAGCGACAGCTTCTTCTGCGGTGAAAGCCAGTTGCCCGACCGACGCCCCGGGAGACGCTGGCAGGCCGCGGGTTAAGACGGTTGCTTGTTCCTTAGCTGCCTGGTCGAAGCTGGGCAGCAGTAACTGGGTGAGATCATTGGCGGGAATTCGACACAGGGCCGTTTTCTCGTTGATCAGTTTTTCCTGTACCATGTCGCAGGCTATTTTGACCGCGGCAGCCCCAGTTCGCTTACCGGTCCGGGTTTGCAGCATGAAGAGTTGCCCCCGTTCGATCGTGAACTCAATGTCCTGGACATCTTTGTAATGTTTCTCCAGGAGGGTTTTGATTTTTAGCAGTTGCGAATAGATTGCCCGGTTCCACTTGGGCATTTCGGCAACAGGCTGTGGAGTGCGAATTCCTGCCACCACATCTTCCCCCTGGGCATTAATCAGGAATTCACCGTAGAACTTGTTTTGACCGGTCGAAGGATCGCGCGTGAACGCGACGCCCGTACCTGAATCGTCTCCCATGTTGCCATAGACCATCGATTGAACGTTGACGGCCGTTCCCAGCAAACCACGGATATTTTCGACTTCCCGGTAGCGGATTGCCCGCGTCGTGTTCCAACTCGCAAAGACGGCTTCGATGGCTAATTCAAGCTGGCGGTACGGATCCTGTGGAAACGCATGCCCGGCATGCTTTCGATAGACAGCTTTGTATTGCTTGCAAAGTTTGATCAGTCCCTCGGTCGGTACATCCGTGTCATCGCTGACCCGGTATTGTTTCTTGATCTTGCTGAACGCCGCTTCAAAGTGCTTGTGCTCTATTTTCATCACGACGTCTCCAAACATGTTGATCAGACGTCGATAAGCATCGTAAGCAAATCGTGGATTGTTCGTCCCCTTGGCCAGTCCTTCCACGGAGGTGTCATTCAAGCCCAGGTTCAGGATCGTATTCATCATGCCCGGCATTGACACGGCAGCGCCACTACGGACGGAAACCAGTAGCGGACTGTTCTGATCCCCAAACTCCTTGCCGAGTTCTTTTTCCAGCGTGGCAATGTTGCGTCTTACGTCGGCGGAGAGACTCGCTGGCAGCTTTTCGTTGTTTTGGTAGTAAGCATCGCAGACCTTGGTGGTGATCGTAAATCCGGGTGGTACCGGCAGGCCGATAGCTGTCATCTCAGCAAGATTAACTCCCTTGCCTCCCAGCAGTTCTTTGCCCACCTTGCGTCCCTCGGTACGTGTTTGACCAAAATAGTAAGTCATTTTTCCCAGTCGGGGCTTTTGCTTGTTGCTCGTCATAGTTATTTTTTCTCGGTCTCAAAATGTCGGACACTACGAATGGACAGTCGTGTCACGGCTGGTACTTGTGATAGAAGGATATTGCAGATTTGGAGGTGGTTAGAAGTAATTCGACAGGGTAACTCAAATCTGCTTTGGAAGGGGCTAACACGAAACTGTCATCGAACGATTGATGGCTCAATCGAAGAAACCTGTCGAGTCTTTAAATCTAACACCGTAAGGGATTAGCGTCAATTGCCGAGCCTTCCCTACTTCACTCAAGAGTATTCT
>JAYGDG010000827.1:0-8424 GCA_046583015.1 Pirellulaceae bacterium
TCCTGTTCAAGCAAGATATTGGCCGGCTTGATATCTCGATGAATCAAACCGCAGGCGTGGGCAGCAGCCAGGCCGCAGGCTGTTTGCAAACCAATTTGCAAAATCTCTGCCAGATCCAATCGCCCTTGCTGCTCAAGCTTCTCTTGGAGCGAGCAACCTTCGATATACTGCATTTCCAGGTAGAGTGTGTCTCCACGTTTGCCAACGGAATAAATGGTCACCACATGGTCATGGGCAATAGCGGCAGCAGCACGTGCTTCTCGTAAAAAACGTCTGCGTGACGTTCGATCATTGGCGAGTCGTGGTGCCAGCACTTTGATGGCAACGACTCGGCTTAGCGCTGGATCGATGGCCTTGAGAACCAGGCCCATGCCACCCTGGCCCACGATCTGAGTAACACGATAGCGGCCCAGGCTTCCCAGGCAGTCTGGATCATCGGTCGGTTCGAGAAAATCTAGCAACTCACCAGCAGGCTTCTCTGTAACTTCCGTCTGCAACTGCAATCGGTTCTGCTTGAGACGATCGATCCAGGGCTGCAACTGTTCCTTATCCGACTGTTCATGGCAACTCAGGTGACGAGCGACCGCACCGCTCAAATCACTGCTACCTGCCAGCGACTCCAGAACGTGCTGGCATCGAGTGCAGTGGTCCAGATGAGTGACTAGGCTGGCTTCCTCTTCGGCTGCCAGTGTTTCGTTCAGCAACTGCTGCCAAACATCATTCTGTGGACAGGATTTTGGAAGGGGCATGACGCTTACATTCTACCAGCTTCAGCTATTTCAACGGCGAACATGAGAGGAGACATTGTTCATTGTTCAATTTGGTCAATTTGTTCTTTGAGGCCAGCCATTACTCTGCTCTTGGCAACGTAGACCGCCCCCACAGACATGGATAGCGTTTCAGCTACCTCCCTGGCTGACTGGCCAGCAACGGCTGTCTGCCAGAACGCTCGCCAGGTCTGAGGCTGAAAATCCTGGCGAATTTTATCAGCCGCCCAATGAAAAAGTCGCTGTTCGTAATCGTTCTCCCAGCGGGCCTCCAAATCATCCGTACCGTCTGGCTGGTCTTCCAAAACACGCTTGATTTGCGTATCACCGGTCCCCCGAGGGTGCCGTGACTGACGTTTCAAAAAGTTCTTGATGTGATTGCGAGCCACGGTAAACAGCCAACTGCGAAAGGTTCCCCGTTGCGGATCATAATCGAGTCGCCCGATTGCACCATGAACCGACTGGAGCACCTCCTGGGTCAAATCGGCGGCATCGGCGTCTTGCAAACCAGAACGACATGCGAAGCGGTGGATCAAGGGGGCGTAGATATCGACAAACTGGTTCCACGCTTGCTGGTTTTCGGCATCGCGAATCTGAAATAGCAGACTGGGGCGAGTTAGCGGCGAACGTTGCATGGAGATTTATCCTGAAGAGAACTCCCTGCTACTCTAGCAAAAAACAACCTTAACGGTCCAAAAGTCAGCTGAATTTGGATCACTTTGGCTAACTGACCAGGCTGCTCGGCAGCATTCGAATCCCTCGAAAACAGAGTTCCCTTCTGCTTCTGGGTTGGTCAGAATTTGCCAAATCGAACACAATAAGACGTCGACAACGGTATTTTCTAGACCTAGTTAAGAGGAATCCATTCATGGCGCTGATGACTCCGGAGTCTACCGATGACCGTCAAACCAATTCAGCTGAATTAAGCAACCCGCAATTAAGTGCCTGGAAAGACCAGTTTGCACAGCACCCGACGGCACAGTTAATGCAGAATGCGGTAACAGAAAACGGGGTCGATGATATTGCACTCAATCGTCAGATCATCACCAGCACCGATCACACCTTCTCGCACTTGCTCGACGACTGGGGTGTCACCAATCAAAAGCGAAGCGGCCGTTGCTGGATGTTTGCCGGTCTCAATGTCTTTCGTCCGGCAGCCATGAAGGCGATGAATTTAAAGGACTTCGAGTTCAGCCAAAACTACACGCTCTTCTGGGACAAGCTGGAGCGGGCCAACTTCTTCCTCGAAGCGATCATCGATACTGCCACCCGTGAGGTTGACGACCGCACTGTCGCCTGGCTGCTGGAACATCCTTTAGACGATGGTGGTCAATGGAACATGTTCGTCAACATCGTCAAAAAGCATGGCCTGGTGCCAAAAGCAGTAATGCCCGAGTCGAGATGTTCATCGAATACTAAGCAAATGAACAGTATCATCATCACCAAGTTACGGGAGGGTGCACTGCAATTGCGAAGCATCAGTGCCGATGCTGAAGAGGCAACTGCTGATCCAATGCGTGAAGCCAAGCAGGAGATCCTGGAGACCGTCTATCGCATCCTCTGCATTCATCTAGGTACACCACCGAGTCAGTTCAACTGGCAGTGGAATGACAAGGACAAAGAATTCACTCGCGATGGCGAGATGACTCCGCTGGAGTTTTCCGAGAAATATGGCTCGTCGACACTGGATGACTTTATCTGCCTGGTCCATGATCCGCGCCCCTCAAGTCCCGCCAGTCGGACATTCACCGTCGACTACCTGGGGAATGTCGTCGGGGGCGATATCGTGCGTTACCTGAATGTCGAGATCCAGACCATGAAAGAGATCGCAATGCAGACCATTCTGGACGGCGAACCGGTCTGGATGGGATGCGATGTAGGCAAAATGATGCGACGCGATCTGGGCATCTGGGACGCCCAGTTGTTTGACTATGAGGGCGTTTACGACACCCGTTTTAGCATGTCTAAATCCGAACGGCTGTTCTACCACCAGACGGTCATGACCCATGCCATGTTATTTACCGGGGTAGATGTTATCGAAACTCCCGAAGGTCCCAAACCACGACGCTGGCGGGTGGAAAACAGTTGGGGAGACGAAAATGGCCGCAAGGGTTTTTATGTGATGAACGATTCCTGGTTCGACGAGTACATGTTCGAAATCGCGACCCACAAGAAATACGTACCTACAGAGCTCGTGGAAGCCTGGCAACAGGAACCGATCCACTTGCCTCCCTGGGACCCCATGGGAGCCCTTGCCCGCTAACGCGTAGTCAGGCCGTTAGGGCTTCGCTAGCAAACCCCGTGCACGCAACCAGGCTTCGCAACGTTTAGGCCAGCTACTGCAGGCAAACTCCGTCGGTCGCAAACCGAATCCATGCCCCCCGTTGGCGTAAATGTGCAGTTCTCCTGCAACGCCCGCCTGCTTTAAGGCCAGGTAGAAGCGGGCACTGTTTTCGGCGCTAATCCCGTCATTGCCGGCGTGTACCAGAAATGTCGGTGGTGTTTTCTTGCTGACACGAATCTCTTCTGCCAGGACAGTTCCTGCCAGCAAGTAGGCCGGGTAGACAAGCACCATGAAATCGGGGCGACAACTTAACTTGTCATGCTCATCAATCGCCTCGTAATGACGGCGATCAAAATTAGTGGAAGCGGTCGCCGACAAGTGGCCACCAGCGGAAAATCCCAGGATGCCGATCCGTTGAGAATCGATTTCCCATTGTTGGGCGTTGGCACGCACCAGGCTCATGGCTCGCTGTGCATCCTGTAACGGTGCCTGGTGTTTTGGCAGGTCCTTGCGGCGCGGTACCCGGTACTTCAGCACGATGGCAGTAACACCTATCGAGTTTAGCCAGTCGGCAACTTCCGTTCCCTCCAGGTCCATGGCCAGGATGTTGTAACCCCCGCCTGGACAGACCAGCACGGCAGCCCCCGTATCCTTGTCTGCCGCTGGCTTGTAGAGACTAATCGTCGGATCGGTAACATTCGAAAGCCGTTGGATGGGCTTGGCACCACGTGGCGGCAGCAGTTTCTCGGCACCAATATCATCTTTTTCACCCGGGGCCTTCCCATTCCAAAGCCGGAGAGTGACCAGGGGCTCACCCGCTTGCACCGTTGCTGACACCAGGGCCAGCAACAATCCGCCTAAAAACCAGCGTTTCATCAGTTCTATCCTCATCGTGTCAGGAACCTGCTACTGGACCATGTGATATAATGACTATTGTCAGTTTCAACATGTTGGCAGGGCCCTAGTGAACCGTCAAGCTGGTTGACTGAACTGCCTTCCATCCAACTCCTGGCTACGTGTTTTATGACCAGATTCCAGTTACTGTTCGGCACCTGTTTGCTACTGGCTGTTATTCCCTGGGGAAGGACGACGGCTGCTGAGCTTCACGAGAGAATCGACGCCCTGCTGACCCAATCTGATCCGCAATTTGTGCAACACGAAGCGGGCCTCTCGAGTGATAGCGAGTTCTTGCGACGCGTCTACCTGGATTTCCTGGGACGGATTCCAACGGCAACAGAAGTCCAGTTTTTTCAGCAGCAAACGGACATTCACAAGCGGGTTCAGACTATTGATCGGTTGTTGCAGCGACCGGAGCACGCTCGCCATATGCAGCATGTCTTTGACGTCACGCTGATGCAGAGGCTTCCCAAGAAACACGTGCCTGTCGAACAGTGGCAGGACTATCTTTACCAGTCGTTCCAGCAGAATATCTCCTGGCAACAGCTGACCTGGGACCTTCTGTCCGCTACGGGTGCGCAAGCTGAATCACGCAGCGCAGCCAGATTCTTGTTAGATCGCGAACTAAAACCCGAACTGGTAGCGCGAGCCATTGGGCGGGTCTTTTTGGGGCGTGATTTAGAATGCGCTCAGTGCCACAATCACCCCACGATCGAGGATTATCCGCAGCAGCATTACTACGGTTTAGTCTCGTTTTTCAGTCGTGCTTATCTCTTCAGCGATCCCAAGAACAAAGAGTCCTCCATCGGGGAAAAGGCTGAAGGAACCACCAAGTTTACGTCCGTGTTTACCAACGAAGAAGCAACCACCTTTCCACGCGTCTTGGACCTGCCCACGATTACAGACCCGCCCGCAGATAAAGAACCTTACCTGGCCAAGCCAGACAAGAACACTCGCGGGATTCCCAAGTACAGCCGGCTGGGACAGTTGCCAGAGGCCATCACCCGTGCCGACAACGTTGCCTACCGACAGAATATCGCCAATCGCCTCTGGTACTTCATGATGGGTCGGGGACTTGTCGAACCACTTGATATGTTTCATGAAGCCAATGCACCAACCCATCCCGAACTGCTCAAGCTAATCGCCGACGACCTGCATCAACACCAGTACGATATGCGGTATTTCCTCAAGCAGTTAGCGCTCACAAAAGCCTATCAGCGCAGCAGTCTCGTCAAGGATGCGGAGGAACCTGCAGCACCTCGATACACGGCCGCCCAAATTAAGCCGCTTAGCGCCGAGCAACTGGCCTGGTCCACGATGCAAGCCACCGGCCTGGTCCAAACCACTCGACGGGTAGCGATTGAGTCTTTTTCGACAAAGAAAAAGAGCGACAGTTCGCCAGTTATCACCGACTGGATTTCTTTTGAATTACACCTGGAAGCGACCGTCAACAAAAAATTACAAGAACATGTAATTACCTTTGTGACAGCATTTTCTCGCCTTGATGAACCGGGTGAGTTCAACGCAACGGCCAATCAAGCCCTGTTTCTAGGCAATGCGCCTCTCATCTCGACCTGGTTACTGCCAGCCGACAACAATTTGACGGCCCGACTGGTAGCTGAACCAGACTCGGACAAGCTTGCGAACGAACTTTACTTGTGTGTATTATCGCGTTTACCAAGTCCCGAAGAAACGGAACAAGTAACCCGTTTCCTGGGAGAGTTTTCCGAACGTACGACAACCATCCAAGAACTTGTTCGTGCTCTACTATGCTCGGCTGAGTTCCGTTTTAACCATTAGGCTTGGAAACCCATCCACCCTCAGGAACGAACCATCATGAAACGCAATGTTGGCTGTAACATTCTGGATCATACTGTCTCGCGCCGTAATTTCATGCTTGGTGCCACCACGGCAGCCGGCTTTGGCGGATTACTGCCATCCACCTGGGCCAAGGACCTGGAAGGAAATCAGAAACAGATCCTGCAGATCTACTTGCAGGGTGGTGTCAGCCAGCTGGAAAGCTGGGATCCCAAACCGGGAACCGAACTCGGTGGGCCGTTCCGTGCTATTCCCACATCCGTTCCGGGTATCCATATTTCAGAGTTGTTGCCACACACGGCAAAGATGATGCACTTGTTGTCGATCGTGAGAAGTATCAATCTCAAGACGGATGACCACACGCACGGTCGGCTGTTCATGGAAAAAGGTCGCAACAACGGTGCTTATCCGTTTGTTGGTGCCGTGGCTGCCAAGTACTTGAATTCTCGTGACCCTTCATTGCCTGGCTACATTCATATTTCAACCCGTGGAATCATCGATGATACGGCCGGTTTCCTGGAACCCCAGTACGCTCAATTTAAACTGGAAGGGCTGAAAGCTCCTGCGAATTTGGATCTTCCAGAGAATATTTCGAAGAAACTGTACCTGGCGCGTAACGACCTCCGTACACGTCTTGACCAGCAGTTCGCTGCCCGCCGCCGCAAATCCTACGTCGCTGCCTTGGGGTCTTCATTTAACCAGGCCACCAAGCTGATGGAACGGAAAGGACTTTTTGAAGCGGAACAGGATCCAAAAGATCTGCAACGTTACGGAACTCACGATTTTGCCCGTAATTGCATTCTCGGCCGCACCCTGCTGGAACGGGGCGCCACCTGTGTCAAGGTGACGCATCACGGTTACGATTCGCATGCGGAAAACTTCAACTTCCACCTGGAACAACTGGGAGAATTCGACAAGACCTTTGCGACGCTGTTGGGCGACCTGGAAGACCGTGGCATGCTCGAACACACGCTGGTGATGATCTACTCGGAATTCGGGCGCACGCCGAAGATCAATCACCGCTACGGCCGTGATCACTGGGGCAGCGCCTGGTCGATGGCACTCGGTGGTTGTGGCATCCAGACTGGTGGCGTGGTGGGAAAAACCAATGATAAGGGAACCGAGGTCAGCGACCGGGAAGTGCACGGTGGCCACCTGTTCCAGACATATTTAAAAGCAGTCGGTATCGACCCGACAAAAAACCACGATATCACGGGACGTGTGATTCCCATTGGCGACCCTGCCGTAACACCTGTTGAAGAGCTGCTAACATGAGCGATCAAGAAGCTGCCAAGAGCGAGGCCACTGCCAGCGAGACTCCGACAGGCAAGTTGGAGATCGATCTCAAGCAGACCCATCAGATCGCTGAGTACAAGCATGAACGTGCCTTAACAACTTGTCAGCTTGATCCGCAAGGTCGCTTTCTCTTTACAGGTGCTGAAGATTTGCACCTCTATCGCTGGAATCTCGAGTCCGGAGAGAAAACACAACTGACCGGTCATCGCAGTTGGGTTCGTTCCATTCGGTTTTCGCCCGACGGGCAATGGTGTTTCAGCGCTGCCTGGGACGGTCAGGTTGGCTGCTGGCGCACCGCCGAAGAAACTCCACAGTCGGCACGGATGATTGAAGCTCATCACGGATCCGCACGCTGGGTGGATGTCAGCCCTTGCGGGAATTTACTGGCAACCTGTGGCAATGACAAACTGGTCTGCGTCTGGAACATTGAAGACGGAAAACAAGTTGCTGAATTCAGCGGGCACCAGACCCATCCCTACGCGGTCAACTTTCATCCCAGTGAAAATCAACTCGTTTCCCAAGACTTGATGGGCAACGTCAAGATCTGGGACCTGGCAAGTGGCCAGGAAGTCTGCACGATCAAGGCGCCGATCATGACCGGCTACGACACCAAGTTTGCTGCCGACATGGGGGGTGCCCGCGACATGCAGTTCCTCGGTGACGGAAGCCTGCTGGCATCGGCGGGGATTACGCGAGTCGTCAACTCCTTTGCCGGACAACAGGACCCGTTGATCGTGCTATTCGACTGGAAAGCACGTCAAATCATCCGGCACCTGCGCACGGGTGATTTTCGCGGCATCGCCTGGGGTGTCCGATTTCACCCGGATGGATTTGTGATTGGTGCTGGTGCGAGTCAGGGGGGTAGCGGCGCATTGTGGTTCTGGCACATGCCGGATAAAGAACCGCCAACGGAAAAGCAGGCTGCCAAAGCGGACAAGCCCAAGACTGAAAAGCCGAAAGAAGAAACCGACAAGGAAAAAGCAGCCCGGAATGGGCCGGGAGAGAACCCAGAACTGGATCGCCAGCCATTCCATACCTTTAAGTTGGCTAAGGGTGCCCGGGGGCTGGACATGACAGCAGATGCCCGGCGGCTGGCCGTTGCCCATTCCGACGGATTTGCTCGTATTTACCAGTTGACCAAGCCTCTGGAGAAGAAGGCCGATCCAGAGGCGGCAGAAAAAAAGCCTAAAAGTTAGTGGTTTCACCACTGATCTGGCCACGAACATAGAATCCGCGGCATCGCCATCGACCCCAAGGGGGAGTTTCTGATCACCACCAGCAGGGATAAAACCGTTCGCTTCTGGAATGCAAGCGCCCGGCAACAAAGGGCTGAAAAACCTGCTGATTAGCCCATTCGGTGCG
>JAYGDG010000830.1:0-2987 GCA_046583015.1 Pirellulaceae bacterium
CTTTTCAGCAGGTGTTTTATGTTTCATCGTTACCTCATGTTGGCCCTGGTCGTGTGCGTTTTTACCGGGTGCCAAAAAGAGTCCTTAACCGAGGATCAAAAACAGATCCGGGCGGAGCTGGTAGACCTTGGAATCGAGGTCATGGGTAACGACATACTCAGCGTTAACCTAAAAGGCAGCCAAAAGGTCACACCTGATTTAATCGAGAAAATTATTTCCTTTGGCAAGATCTCCTACATCAACCTCTCCGATACAAACGTTACAGATGAGTGTCTGGAAGCTCTTCAAGATGCCGAGTCCGTGGAAACTATTTTCCTCACTGGCACCGAGATTACCGACAAAGGACTGGAGCACCTGACGCACCTGGACGGTTTGATCATCCTGCATTTGCCGCCAACGATTACCGATGCGGGCTTCAAGTCAATTGGCGAAATTACGTCACTCAGAACTCTTGTGGCAGATGACTGCAAGATCACCGATACGGGCATGGCCGAGTTAGAAAATCTCTCCGAGTTGCGCTGGTTGAAAATAAATTACACCAACATCGGTGACAAAGGGCTCAATTCAATCAAAGATCTAACCAACCTTCACACCTTGGAGATCAGCAACACCAAGATCACCGATCGTGGGTTGCTCGTTTTGTCTGGCCTCAGCAAACTGAACGTCATTGAGTTGAGTGGTTGCGACGTCTCGGAGGAAGCAGTAGAAGCCTTGCGAAAGGAACTGCCAGAAACTGAAATCCTTAGTGGAGTGACGTTGGAAGCGGGCGGGTCAGGCGGAGGCTTCTAGTCGGACCTGGGAACCTCATCTCAAATAAGTCTTCAGCCACTGGTAAATACGACGTTCGGATTCAGGTGGCACGCTGTGTCCCTGGCGATGATTGTAGAGTCCTAGTCGTGGCCTGCCCGGATAGAGTCGATAGACGGGCAGCGTTTTCTCGATAAATGGCCAGCTGCGGTTCCCGTCGGCCGAATCCCCACCGATCAACAGAAATGCTCGCGGTGCAACCAAGGCCAACACTTCATGGTGTTCATAGGGAAAACTGGTCTTTATCTGGGGTCCCAGGTACCAGGGTGCATCCCAGTTGGAATAACGCGTTCCGATCCCCCCCTCGCTGCTGACGGTCGCCTTCACACGTTCATCAAAGGCAGCCAGGTACAGTACTTCCTTGGCCCCCAGGCTGTGACCGACAGCGCCCAGTCGCTCAGGATCCACCTCCTTTTGACTGGCCAAAAGATCAATGGCAATCTGCGCGTCGAGCAACATCCGGGCCATCCCCTGGTGTCCTGGATGCCGCTGATGGAAATGATCCGCTTCTGCCTGGGCAGCGATTTTGTGATTGGTGGGCCAGAGATAATTACGCGGGCAGATTGTTACCATCCCCTCCTGAGCTAACTTCAAACCAAATGCTTTTTCAGATTTCCCTTCAACTCCCGCTGGTTGCCGAATCGAGTGGTTCACCGTGGAGTGAAAGACAGCGACCCCTGGAACCGGGGACGTCACTCGAGCTGGCTTCAACAGATACGCTTCCACCGGCTGATTCGATTCCACCTGGTAGCGAATCAGTTGCCGACGAACACCGCCCACCCGATCCTCACTGAGAACTTTCACTTCCGGTAGTTTCCTGGGGCCAGCGGAGAGTGGCTTGAGATATTTAAGCCAGCGGGTTCGGTAACGTTCCCGCTGTAAGAGCCATTGCTTGAGCGTCGTGATCTTCTGCCCGCTGGCATCTTTGAGCAGCGAACTGAGTTTTGGCACATCGGCCGGTATTTGACCGCTCAGTTGTTGTACCTCGGAAAGCCAGGGCACGTCTTTCCTGGCTGCCGGTGACTGGCCAAAACAGCAACAACTGGTGGTTAACCAGGCTCCGCTGGTCAACAAGAAATCTCTTCTGCGCGGATCATTTGGCTGGCATCGTTCGTTCATGAACCACACTCCCTTTGGTTACCGGTTTCTCCCTGCCATCGCAATGCCTGCTGTTCGCTGGCAGGACTGCAACGTATTATAAGACGCCTTGCGAATCAATCCAGCGAAACCCTTGTGTCACGGAAAGAGACTCATGCCTGGTTCACAATTTGCTTCCAGCCTTTCCACAGAATCTGACTGGCAAAATGCAACTGCTGAGGTTTGCCAGCAAATCGGTGAGCAACTGACCAGTCCTGCCAACCTGGCCTTTGTCTTCATTTCTCAGCAGCATGCTGAAAATGCCGCCGGCATTGCCCGTAAAATACAAGCGGCAACTTCATGCCACGCCCTGATCGGCTGCACGGGCGAATCGATTATTGGCCGCAGCCAGGAAGTGGAACAGGGGCCTGCTATCTCGCTATGGACTGCTTGCCTGCCGGAAGTTGAATCCATACCAATGCATCTGACTTACGACAAGACTGCGGACGGTGGCAGTATCCTGGGTTGGCCGGATGCAACGATGGAACCCTGGCCGGCTGGATCCATGTTCTTTTTACTGGCCGATCCATTCAGTTTTCCGACCGATGCTCTCATCAGCCAGCTCAACAGCAAGGAAGCCGGTATTCCGATCGTGGGTGGAAACGCCAGCGGTGGCCAGGCCCCGGAAGAAAATCGACTGCTGGCGGGTGATCAAGTTGTTACCGAGGGCGCCGCGGCCATCTTGTTGCGCGGTAATACCGGAATTCGGACACTGGTTTCACAAGGCTGTCGCCCCGTCGGAGATCATCTTGTGATCACCCGTTCCGAGGGCAATGTGATTTACGAATTGGGCGGTAAACCGGCCTTGTTACAGCTGAAACAGATCTTCGACACCCTGCCAACCCACGAACAATCGCTGATCCAACACGGACTCCACGTGGGACGCGTGGTTAGTGAATACCAGGACCAGTTTGAACAGGGAGATTTCCTGGTCCGCAACGTGCTTGGAATCGATCCAGATAAAGGGTCAATTGCGGTGGCAGACTTCTTGCGACCGGGACAAACCATTCAGTTTCAGATTCGCGACCAGCATACCGCGGATG
>JAYGDG010000869.1:0-3086 GCA_046583015.1 Pirellulaceae bacterium
GGCGATCAACCGGAATGAATGCATGGAGCTATGCTGCCAGAAAGAACGCCGCTGGCGAGGGCAAAAACGACGTATCACGCCAACGCGGTTTCAGGAATTTGTGTTAGGCCACGGGATATCGTTGCGTTGATAGCGTCCATCAGCGAAATCGCCAAAAAACTGTTCGAGCAGCGGGTGAACTATCTCCTCACCGCTCTCATCGAGAGCAAGGCTGCTTTCAGCCGGATAGGTGATGGATCCGGATTCATGAACGAGCACATGGTACCAAGGTTGGTTCCGGTCAGGCTGGGTATTATTGGACAGGTACCAATTCTCTTCAGCCAAGCACTTGGGATCATGCGCCACCACCACGCCACGATAATGGTAGCGGACATGACGAACCAGATCGCCCGGCACGAACTTGGGCGGCTGGTAGTCCGATAAGTCTGACCGTAGGAGAATCATGCTGTTATTTTTCGACCGCGGGTTCCGGTGTCATCTCCCGCACGTAACGGGTAACCAGCATGGAAGCGATCATGCTGAGGATGATTGCCGTGCCGAAGATATACATGCCGTTCAACACATCCACGTGTACCCGGATGGTGGCCAGCTCGGTGGTGCTGATGACGCTGGTGTTGATTTTCAAGAAAGTGACCATGAACGCCACGACGAAGACATCGCCCATGGACCATTGGCCCCAGGTCTTGAGCCAGTTGAGGTTGCGGGCCTTGTTTTGGCTGGCGGGCACCATGATCCACCCGAGGGCCAGATACTTGGAGATTGGGAAGAAAATCGTGAAGAGCAGGATGCAGGTGGCGAGAAATGCGTCCGGTTCTGATTTATCAGTGCCCTTGTAGAGATCACGGATGGTCTCGAGCAGCTTGATCTCCTGCACTTGGGGTTCAGGGTCGGGGATCTCAATCTTAACGCTTGGCATCATGCTTTCGATCAGATTTGCCCCGCGCGCCTTCACTTCCTTGTTCATTGTTCTGGAGATGTCACCAATGTTGATCTGGTTGGCGGCCGCGGCAGCCAAACCACCCTCACTCGAAGCCTTGTTCTTCAACTTCCAGACCTCTTCACGGATCAACCCGGTGATCTCATCGGCGACCATATCCAGCGGCATGTCATCGCCGAGTTGCGTCTTTACCATCTTGGAGACGCCTTCCTCGTTGACCTTCACTATGCCCTCAATCCGGGCCACGTTCATGGTGAGACTGGTGATGTAAAGCGTGATGGAAAGCGGCAACAACACGCAAGCCAGCGTGTATCCCCATCCGCGGTTGCTGTTAGCGGCTGGTTTATCGGAATTCTCTGCCATTGGATTTCCTTTGTCTTATTTCTTTTTGGGTGGAGCAGGATTTCGATTGCGGCGAGTGGGCACCTTGTTAAAGGAACCGACCTTAATGCTGCATTTTGGCAAGGCCTTCACCAGCTTTAGGGTTTCACTGGAGGAAGCCGGATTTCCTTTGCCCTACACGATCTCAAGACGGGTCAACTCCAGCAGAGGTTCAAGAATCCTAACCCGATTGTTCTCCATGTATAATTTCTTCAGCTCCCTCATTCCCGTCAATGGCGACAGGTCGTACACTTGATTGTTGTCCAGCTCTAGCCAGAGCATTTTTTTAAGCTCCGCTAGGGAGGAGAGGTCGCTGACACGATTGTTCCGAATGGAAAGAGATTTCAGGAAGCGCAGTTTTGAAAAAGCCGCTAGGTCAGTATCGCTGGTAAGCCGGTTTCGCTCAAGATAGAGATGCCTCAAATTGTGCGTGCCGGCCAAAGCCGAAACATCCGAGACCTGATTAATGCTCAGCGCCAACCAGTTCAAAACATGCATGTTGGCCAAGGGGGCAATGTCCTTGACACGATTGCGTTCCAAATCCAGTGACAACATTGATGTCAACCCCGCCAAGGGCGACAGGTCGGAAACAAAATTCTGCCTGAGATGAAGTACTCTCAGTCGCGTTAACCCGGCCAAGGGCGACAGGTCGGCGATTTTGTTTTCGCTCGCGTAAAGCACCTCCAGCGAGGTCAACCCAGTCAAGGCCGTTAGGTCGAAAATCTTATTTCCAAATATGTTGAGTCGCTTCAACCCGGTCAATGCCGCCACCGGCGAAATGTCCGTGATACCCGCGCCAAAAAGATCCAGCTTCTCAACTTTTTCCAAGTCCTCTTGAGTCAGGTCAGCGGGAGATTTCTCAAGCGCCGCGCCGATCGCTTTCCTGGTGGCGTTATGGTCGGTGCTGTTCGAGTCAAAATCCTTGAGTGTGAAAACAGGCCCTTTAACCGGCACCGAAAGAGGCCTTGGCTTCGGCTTGACTGATGACGCCTCCGGAGCGATTGGAGGAGCAGGAGCCTCTACCTGTTTCCCGCACCCCACCATAAGCAGACAAGCCGATAGGGCTAGCAGTAATAATCGCGTTAATGACATCGGATCAAACAGGGTTTATCAGGGTCATAATAGTTAACCGCTTTCAATACGCCGATAAAATCGCCTATCACCGAGTTTTCTCAAGGATTTAAGTTCGCACCCCAGCAATAGACGCGTACGACACGGTTACGTTACGTCACCACAAGGATGCCAATTCTGTGTTGGGCATACAAATTCGGGGTTGGGGCGGTAAGGTGGTATGTAGAGTATATGCAAAGAACTGACCGGCTCTAAATCCTGAAATCAACCTCCATCACCTCGGCTAGATACCGGATCCATTCCTTCTCCTTCTCATCAAAATTCGAGTCAGCCACAGAAATTCGAACCAAGTCTTTCAACAGATTCTCCCTGGCTTTTGGCTCTAGGGCCTCCCTTGCGATTGCAGCAATCCCACCCATGGTATTAGTAATTTTATTGCCATCGCCGTTGCCCTTTAAATCCTCAATGATCCACTTACTTGCCGTCTCGAGGGGAGCTTCTATGTCATCATTACCAGTGTCAGGCAACCACTCCTTTACACACTGGAAAATGGTTACCTTTTCCTCGTCGGTAAATACCCCATCAGTTTCACAGGCAAAGGCAATGTATAAATAGCATGTGCTGTGTACAAAATCCCAATCTCTGCTTTCGCTCATCTTGTTGGCTCAAGAATATCAGCCGAACGAACCAAGACAAG
>JAYGDG010000881.1:0-4442 GCA_046583015.1 Pirellulaceae bacterium
TCCCTAAATTCTAGGCCATTGCAGGCTGGCGTGAAAGTGTAGCGCTAAATTGCCGTTGCCTTGATCTCGATAAAATATTCGCCTTGCTAAAGATGCTTATGATTTTGACAATGAAGGCTACCGGCTCAAGACCAACTTGCGAAACCAACAACTGTGATTGCCGCGCCAGGAACTTCTGTTGAAGGAGTAAAATGAGCAACGACGAGAAGATCTCTAAAAAATGGGGATGGATCCGAGCGCTGGCGCTGCTGGGGATGGTTGCCGCTTTGCTCGGTACCTTCTTTGTGGGTAACGCCGCTTACCGCGTCTTTCGTGACAATCTGGTGGTTGGGCAAGTGCCGTTGGCCTGGACCGTGGCCCTGATTCCCGGGCCGACGGCAGTCCAGGGAACGGCCGAGCCGGAGGGCGAAAGCCTGAGGGGTCCCATTACCGGACAGCAATGTCTCTATTACCGAAAACTGGTTGAGAAGGAAACTAAGGACAGCGATGGAGATACCTCCTGGAGTACGGTGGAGGATAGCACCGAGGCGGTCTGGATGAACGTGGTCGATGAGACCGGAAAAGTGACCGTGCGTCCAGTGGCGTCGATGAGCGTGGTCGATTCCACCCGGAGGGTCTCCGTCCAAACTGCTTCCGTACAGTTCCGTGCCCGACGAGTGAGGCGTTATACCAGCGGCAGTCACCGTTATACCGAATGGGCCATTCGGCCAGGCGATCGACTGTTCGTGGTGGGCGAATATCAGGGAGAGCGAATTGACGCTTCCCTCGACTTGCCGATGGTAATTTCGAACCTGGGAGAACGTGAATACCGGGCCAGCAAGGGAAGCAATGCTGCTTACCTGTGCATTGCGGCAGTTGCCATGGCGACATTTTTTGTTTGCCTGCTCTGTATCGTCTTCAAGTGGCATCATGTGGCAGTTTACCTGGGACTGGTGGCGCTGCTGGTCCCCTTCTGGATGTTCTCGCAGTGGTTCCTGTTGGTTTCCACGGAGTTGAACTTTGGGCACCGGATGCTCGACAGTGCGGCAAAGCAGATTGCCACCGAGCCAGCTGACACGCTCCGCAGCGCATTGATCAAACAGACCTTTAATGATGGTGTCCATCGTTACAACCAGTATCGTGGCAAATGGATGAATCGAGTCGTCGCCTGGTTGGATTCGCTGCCGAAGATGGAAGAACAACTGTTGTCGGAGAAAGAAGAGGAGCTGATTCAAGACCACCCCGTCCGTCTGCGACCAGAAGTTTCCCTTAATAACGGGATTGGCGTCAGCTTGGTGGTGCTGGGACTGGTACTGTTGATTTCCATGGTTCGGTTTGGCTTCACTCGACTCAAGACAAAACGACTCATCGAGAATATACCGACCTATCCCACTGCCGGCGTCGTGATTGGTCTCACGGAAGTCAAAGGGGTTGCTGTCAAGGATGAAGACTGGCTTACCTCTCGGTACGCCAAGCGAAAATGTTGCTGGTTCCGTTACGAGAAGAAACAAAAACAAGGAAGCGGCAAAGACGCCAAGTGGGTAACGATCGCTTCGGGAAAACGGGGTATTCCCTTCACCCTTAAAGATGATCATGGCACGATCCGGATTGATCCCGATGAAGCCCGCGTGACGGGGCGCCGCGTGTTCCATAAACGGTCGGGCAATATTATTCGCACCGAATGGGCAGTCAACCAGCAGGACCGTCTCTACGTGCTGGGACCAGCCGGACTCAAGGAGCCGGAGGACACGTTCTTGACCATTAGGCACCAGGAAGATGAACGCTACCTGATTTCAGTTGAGTCCGAAAGGACGATTATGCTGCGGTTCGCAGCAGTCGGCTTTATACTACTTAACCTTTCCCTGATCGGCGGCACGACTGCCATCCTGGCGTTGCTTTCGCTGAGCCGCTTTTCCGCTTTTGACTTTTTTCTTAGTGCCCTGTTTCCACCCTTCTACCTGGTTGGATTGGTGACCGCCTTTCTCTATAACGACCTGGTTTTCCTCCGCGAACGCAGGCGGCGATCACTGGCTATGATCGATGTGGCACTTAAGAAACGCTCCGACCTGGTGCCCAAACTTGTGTCGGTCGTGAAAGGATATCTTGCCCACGAGAAAGAGGTGCTGGAGTCCATCACCCAGATGCGCACCAGTGTGGCAAACTCCATGGCTGATCGCCAGCAGGCAGAATCGCGCCATGAAACGGGTGCGCGGGCCTTCCTGGCAACCCTCGAACAGTACCCGGATCTCAAATCAGATCGGCTGGCAGTCGATCTGCAAGAACGGCTGATCACCATCGAAAACGAAGTTGCCTTTGCGCGGGCCAGTTACAACGATTCCGTGGAACGCTATAACACGCGGATCGCCAGCGTCCCCGAAGTCATCCTGGCCCAGATCTTTCGCTTTCGACCTGCCAGCCTGTTTCGCACCAGTGACAGGCAAGCGGTTGAAGTTGATCTGTGAACAACCTTCAGCCGCGTCTCTTACTCGAAAATGGCAATCCAGTAGTCCCGGTCGTCCAGGACGATGCACCCGACGCCATAGCGTGTGTAACCCCCTAGCATGATGCCGCGGTGGCCGCGCGAACCAAGCCAGGCGTTGACCGCACCCTCCGGTGTCTTCTGGCCCCGGGCAATGATTTCCGGGTAACCCATGCCGCTGTGAATCAGGCCGTTCTCTTTCATCCAGTTCGCATGCTGCTGAGCCTTCTTTGATAACTCAGCGATGACCACCAGCTTTTTCAGCCCGGAATTCTCTCGCGCCACGTTGATCTGCTTCTCCAATGAACGTAACGTTTTTGGAGTTGGCTTGATGTCTGCACCCGTCTCGTCGTCCGCGCGAATGTTTTTCAGCGTCGCGACAAAAACCAGGCACACTACTAATCCTAAACAGTTAAATCTTCGCATCCTGTTGCTCCTGTTGCTCATTTCTGGCCATTGGTTCCGACCCCCCAGTCCACTAGGGTCCCGCAATATAGCGAGACCGCAAACCAATACAAGGGGGTCGCTAGCACACTATCGCTAGCAGAATTTGAGCAACGTTCGCGGTCGCTAGAATTCCAGCATCAGCTGGGTGTAGAAGAAGTCGGCGTCGCCGCTAAACGGGACGCCTGGGGTTGACCGGTAGTATTCACCGGCAAAGAAATGAGAATAGCCAACCAGGAATTGTAGTGCTTTACTGAGCGTGATGGTTGCCAGCAAGTCGAGTTCCTGCCCCAGGTTGCTGCTGCCGGAACTACCTGGTCCCAGGCCGGCGAAGGGTGTCATGTTGACGTTGTAGGGGACGTCATTGATGTTGGCGAGACTGAAATAGTGGTACCACAGCAGGAACTTGAGCCGATCGTTCGGTTCATGCGTCCAGCGGATGTTAAGGTCATTAATGTTGCGACGCCCGAACAGGTCCATGAAGCCGAGGTGGGCATGCACCCGGGGAAAGTAATGGTGAAAACCGTTACCGCTGGAGTTGCTACCGGAGGCCCAGTCGTAAAAAACCCACAACTGGCCTGCCAGCCGTCCTTGCAGGTTGGTACCTAATCCGACTGTGGCGAAGCTGGCCTGGTGGTCCGTATCATCAAAATTCGTATCGACCTGGACCCCACCCTCCACTTCGTACAGCAGGTTGTCTCGTTCGCCCTTCCAGTAGACGCCGAGCGTATCATAACGGGCCCCGCTGGTATCCAATTCCAGGGCCAGCCAATAATAATCAAGAATTGTCTCTTCGTCGACATGCTGGTGCGAGTTGATCCCGTAGAGGCTGATGTCGTGATTAGTCCGGTTAAAATCATGCGGCTGTATCGATAACGGTTGTAAATAGTAGGCGTCGAAGTCAAATTGTTCACCGGCAAGCGAAGCCTGTAGGCCATCAAACGACCTGCGTGTATTGGCCCATTCACCCAGACCCAGTAGGCGTCTCGAGCCTAAATCGATCGCCTGTCTTCCGATTCTCAATTGCAACCGCTCATTAATCGCCAAGTCGATATAAGCCTGGTGTATGTCGAGGCGATCAACGTCACTTGCCCGTGGTGCCAGATCTTCCAGGTTGCTCTCGGCGTCTAGCAGTTCAAAATAGGCACGCACCCGCTTGTTGACCGTGGCGTTTACCCAGAGGCGTGTGCGGTACAGCAGGAAGTCGTCATCGGCACCGGTAAGCCCCCGACTGTTCGGGACAGCGGTCGAATTACGCAGATTGTCTTCCCGGTGGTAACGCAGGCGGAATTGACCACCGAAGTCGATACTGCGGCGACCGGATTTAAGCCCCTTGAGACGATCGTGCAGCGAAACTTCGTCGAGAGAGGCCAGCGTGGTCGGGTCTCGGTAGACGACCAGCGCCTGGGAGTTGTTACTGATCTGGGCAGTGGCTGGCAGTGGCAAGAGAACTGCTAGCACGCATGCGATCGCTGTTGATTGTCGCAGTCTGCACATTCCAGGCACCTCGATCGTTACCTATCGGTTTACCCAGGGGGAA
>JAYGDG010000006.1:0-21202 GCA_046583015.1 Pirellulaceae bacterium
CATGCGATCCTCCCTGATCTAACCACTGCTCATGAAGAGCAGTGGCGTGGCGTTATAAAACGTTTGGTGTTTTAGTAGTTTGGTAGATAATAAAAAGGGAACAGAAGGGTTCTGTTTAACGGTTTAAAGGGTTGACGATGAGACGAGTTTCCTCGGTGGTGTCTTTGGCTAGTGGCTGATTGTTGATTGTGGCAAGGTTGGGGAGACCTGGAGCAGTCGCCGAGCCATCGCGGTCAGTGTCCGGGCAACCGGTGTTTCCGGTGCGTGTTTCACGAACGGAGTGGCCTGGGCAGCAGCTTCCTTAAATCGTGGGTCATCTGGAATGGATCCGAGAGGCTCACTGGCGAAGCCCAGGAATCGGCGACAGGCGTGGTTGATACGTCGATGTACGTCCGCCGCTAATTCGGGAGAGCTGGCGCAGTTGATAACGGTCAGTACCCGTGGAGCGGTGTTTTTTCGGGGCTCTGCCTTGAGTGTTGCATAGGAATCGATGATGGCGATTGGATCACAGGTGGTAACCAGTATCAGTTCATCGGCCGCTGTTCGCAGACGATGGGCCAGGCTATTGGCTTGGTTGCCTACATCAGCGATCAGCAAATCATACTGACCTTGCAACTGACCAAGTTGTTGAAACAAGTGCTGAGACTGCAAGGCGGATTGGGCGGCAGGCTGGTCAGGGTTTGTCCAGATGGCTGGTAATACGTTGAGTCCAGCTGGGCCTCGTTGTAGCTTGCTGGCAAGATCTGTGGTGCGAGAACAGTTTGTTTCCCAGCGGTTGTCTTCTGACAGGCCACACAGCGTTGCCACGTCAGTTCGACAGGAAGCGGCTTCGACCAGCAGTACATTGTGCTGGTCAGCTGCCAGAGCGACAGCCAGATTAACGGCGATGGTTGTGGAACCCACGCCTCCCTTGCCACCACAAACCACTAGCAAACGCGCAGCGGAGCTCTCTTGACTCACGGGGCAACCGTGACTGAAGCTGAGTTTTCTGAGCTCGGTGGCTTGGTCTATCATGGTGCTACCAGTGGTCAAATAGTACGGGCTGATTCCATGCCCAAAATGACCCGGGCCAGCTTCGTTGCACTGGCCGGTTCAATATCGTGAGGAACGTTTTGGCCATTCGTGAGGTAACTGATCGGTAACTCGCAGTTGCGGAATAGGGGAACCAGGTTTCCCAGTCCTGTTGCTTCGTCGAGTTTCGTCAGCAGCAGCGACGTGGTGCCAACCTTGGCAAACTGTTGGGCTGATTTGGTTAATGAACTTGTGCTGGCAACACAACTGAGGACCAGTTGGATTTCATCCGCGTTGGCTTCGGCCAAAATAGCACGCAACTCCTGGATACGGACATCATCGCGTGGGCTGCGACCGGCGGTATCCATCAGGATCAGATCAAGATCAGACAGTCGATCGATGGCTGCCCGCATTTCCTTTGGGGTGGAGACGACTTCCATAGGCAAATCAATGATGTCCGCATAGGTGCGCAGTTGATCCACTGCGGCAATGCGGTAAGTGTCAACGGTGATCAGTCCCACCCGCCGCTGATCACGCAGGTGAAAGTTGGCAGCCAGCTTGGCAATAGTCGTAGTTTTCCCAACACCCGTGGGACCGACCAGAGCCACCAGGCGGCGTTCTCCTGGGGTTACCGTAATCGGGCTGGCGACCTGGATTTCCTGTTCCATCAGTTGAGCGAGGCGTGTTCTCAGTAACTGGGGGTCCCGTAGATCCATGGGAGTGGCATCATGGCCTAATTGTTCGATGAACTGACTTGCTAATTCCTCGTTTAATTCAGCGTCAATCAATTCGCTAAACAACTGACAGAGCGTTTCTGGTAAGCGCTGTCCTGTCCCGGTCGATTGGTGGCCACAGAGTTCTTCCACCAGCGAGTTCCCTGAGTCTCCCTGGTTACAGAGGTTGGACCGATACTGGGCCCGGTAATTGCATCGGTCAGCGGACGGAATGTTACCGCGATCGACCAACGTATCGGCCGCGCTGTCGCGGGCCTCTGCCAGTCCGTCGTGTAGACGACGGGGGACGGAAATAGTTGTTGAGGCTGTAACCTCCACTTGCGGTGTGCTGCGTAACCAGCTGACCAGGCCATTGCGAAGTTGCCGGGTTTGAAGGATCGAGGCGTCCGGGCCCAGATCCGATTGAACCATCTGGAGAGCGTCTTGAAACGTCTTTGCGCGATATGTTTTCACATCCATGGAAACCTGCTAACGTGGCTTGGGGTGTTGGATGCTGCTGGTAGCAGGCATCCCGATAGTGGATCAACTGGCATAGGCCATACTATTGCGTTGAAGCGGTCCGCTGATCATGGAAACCGATTCAACTTGAGTTTCGCGGGTGATTTCGTCATAGCTGATGACTTGTAGCTGTGGTAATTGAGCCGAGGTAAGTAACTTGAGTGCCGGTCGTATTCGTGCGTTGACCAGCACCAGGGGGGGATGGTCTGTCGTCGCCAAGGCGTCAATTTGTTGTCGAATCAGTTCGCACAACCGTTGCACCGAAGATTCAGACATCCGCAGCGTGATGCCCTGGTCATCATGTCCGATTGTGCTGGCGATGTGGTCTTCTAAATCCGGATCCATTGTCAGGACGTGCATGCGACCTTCAGCGGTGCGATGCTGCTGGCAAATGGTACGGGCTAACCGGCAACGTACATGTTCAGTCAGCAGGGTAATGTCCTTGGTTTGGGTAGCCCGGTCCGCCAGGGCTTCGAGAATCAGCAACAATTGGCGGATGGGAACCTGCTCCTGGAGCAAACGCTGCAATACCTGTTGGACTTGCCCTAGCGACAGTAATTGTGGAATCAATTCATCCACGACCGTGGGAGATGATTTCTTTAGTTGATTGATCAACTGGCTCGTGGCGTCTCGTGTTAAAAGTTCATGAGCATGCTGGCGAACAACGTGCTGCAGGTGATTGCAGATCACTTCGACTGGTTCGAGCACTGTGCCTTGTAGTACTTCAGGGCGATCTCGTAGGGCCGGTTCGATCCAGAGGCCGGGACGCCCGCTGCTGGGGTCGACCATCAGCTTTCCTGGCAGGCTATCGGCCGGTTGCTGACTGAAAAGAACAAGTAAACGGGCTGGTTCCAGTTGTCCGGAGGCAATGGGATTGGTGGCCAGGCGGATTCGATATTGATTTGACGACAGTTGCATGTTGTCCCGGATGCGGACCTTTGGCATTACCATTCCCTGTTCGCTGGCCAACTCGCGACGTAATTGCATGATTTGGGCAAGCAGATCACCGCCTCGCTGAGGATCTGCCAGGCGAATCAAGCCAATGCCAATCTCTAACTCCAAGGGATCGACATGCAGGTAATCCTCCAGCGGCGGGTCTGGGGAGGCCGTTGCCTCGGCAGTTGGCGTTCCCGCACTCTCGAGGGGATCTGTCTCAGTCTCAGTTGTCTTGCGCATCAACATGATGGCCAGACCCGTGCAGCCGACAGCGAGTGACAGCAAGGGGATCGTTGGTAACTGGGTGAAGATCAGGATCCCCAGGAATCCGGCGGTGATGAATAAAGCCTGTGGACGTGAGAACAGCTGCTGTAAGAATTGTCCTGGTAGATTAGTCGCTTCCGTACTGCGGGTAACTAACAGGCCCGCGGCCAGGGCAATCAGTAAGGCAGGTAACTGACTAACTAAACCGTCACCAATGGTCAGTTTCGTGAATAGTTGTGCCGCCTCGGTGAATCCCATGCCAGCTTGGAAAACACCAATGATCAAACCACCCAGGATATTGGTCAAGGTAATTACGATTCCCGCGATCGCATCACCCCGTACGAACTTCGTGGCACCATCCATCGATCCGAAGAAGTCGGCTTGCCGGGCAACTTCCTGGCGTCGTCGTCCGGCCTCGGCCTGGTCAATGAAACCAGAGTTCAGGTCCGCATCAATTGCCATCTGACGTCCCGGCATGGCATCCAGAACAAAACGAGCACTCACTTCACTGATGCGCGTCGTGCCTTTCGTGATGACCAGGAACTGAATGACAATCAGAATGGTGAAAATGATCAGTCCGACGATAATGCGGTCGCCAGTGACAAAGTTCCCGAAACTGGCGATCACACCACCAGCAGCCTCGGTGCCGTGTGTTTGAGCACGCGTTAAGATCAGTCGCGTGGAAGCCACATTTAATACCAGTCGTGCCAAGGTTGTTGCCAATAGCAGCGACGGAAAAATGTTGAACTCTAATGGTGTCCGGACCGAAATCGTGGTCAACAAGATGATGACGGCAATCGTGATATTGGCTGCCAGCAATACATCCATCATCGCCGTTGGTAACGGGACCAGGATGAACAGAATGCAGGCAATCAAGCCCAGCGGAAGAATCCATTCTTGCCACGGTGATAGTCGTCTCATATGGCTCAAGTACGCAACAAGGAAGGTGATTTTGGATAGTCCAGACGAGGGCCAGAACAGGCCATTTGGAGAGAGGCGGAGAGTACTGAATCCGGGGGAAACCGTCTAGGTCAGCTTGGGCAAAGCAGAGAAGACAGAGAGAGGGGAGGAGGCCGGTTTTGGGCCTGTTTTCGGTGCTTTCGAGTAATTCCGGGCGACGAAGCCAATTGGGGGCTACCGAGGGCCAATGGTAAATCAGCAGCAACACGATAGAATCGCTCTGTGAAGTTGCTGATCCGGGACGAGATCGGAGTCGTTCTGGATGGCCAGAGCGGCGGGAGCAGCGATCACCGGTCAATTTAGTTGGGTCAGTTGAAACGTGGTAGAACGACGAGAAGCGAAATTTAACCGTTACCCTTTCTGGGCTCCCCGTTTTTGGCACGGTATGCGATTTGGTGATTGGTTGGGATTGTTGATTCGGAATCGATTTCGAATTCATCCTTTTCGCTGGCCAACCGCTTTTGCGATCACGCTTTTCACAGCATTTAATTCGACTTTGTTTCAAGTGCAACGGTTGATTTACGGTCGCCGCATTGCCAAGACTCAAATCGAGCCGTCTCCTATTTTCATCTTGGGGCATTGGCGCAGCGGTACGACCTTCTTGCATGAACTGATGATTCGAGATGAGCGTTTTGCCTTCTCGAATTCACTGCACTGTTTTGCACCGAGCCATTTTCTCTTTACCGGTTGGTTATTTACTCACCTGGGCGGATTCTTGTTGCCTAAACAGCGACCCACCGACAACATGGCGACTGGCTGGTTGCGTCCGCAGGAAGACGAGTTTGGATTGATGGCGATGGGAGCCTCGTCACCCTATTTACGGATTGCCTTCCCAAACCATCCAGCACCGGACACCTGTCTGCTGGATATGGTGGATGTGCCAGAGAAAAAACTGCGTAAATGGAAACGTATCTTAAAGCAATTCATGCAATTGTTGACCCTTCAGTCTCCCCGGCGACTGGTTTTAAAGTCGCCTCCACACACGGGTCGCCTGGCACTGCTCCAAGAGCTCTTTCCGGATGCCTGTTTTATCCACCTGGTGCGCAGCCCCTATGAAGTGTTTCCATCGACACGACGACTCTGGAAGTCATTGGACCAGGTACAAGGGATGCAGATTCCCAAGCATCGAGACTTGGATGACTACGTGTTGTCAAGCCTGGAACGCATGTACGACAGTTTTGAAGCGGCCCGAGCTTCGATTCCGGAGAACCAGATTATCGACATCCGCTACGAGGAACTCGTGAGTGACCCGATCTCTGTGTTGCGTTCGATTTATGATCATTTCGGGATCGAGGACTTTGACTCTGTTGTTGATCAAGTGGCGGCCTATTGTGAACAGCAAAAAAATTACCAGCCGAATCAGTATCACCTCGAGGAAGAAGACAAAGAGAAGGTTCGCTTGCGATGGGGCAAGTATTTTGAACGCTATGGTTACACCCAGCCGGCTACCCCGGAAAGTTCCGTTGAGCAAAGCCAGTGAGGTGGGGCTGGCAGCAAGGTTGCTTCAGGGACCCGGCGGACGGTTTTCACGGGCATTGTGATAGCTGCGGGCCAGGGCTTGGAAACGGTTTGGCAAGACTTGCTGCTGGGTTTGCGATTCTCGGAAAATCGCTTTGGCCAGTTGCCGCTGCGGCTCGATGAGGATGCCCATGGCCCGGGCGGCTGCCATGATTTTTTCAGCAACTACCCCCTGCCCTTTCGTGATCACGCGAGGAATGGAGGTGGTCAACGGGTCGCATTGCAGAGCCACTGCCAGCGAGTTGTCATCAATGAGGATGAGATCACAAGTGCGAACCAACTGTTCTAACTGGCTCTTGGCCAGGGCTTGTTGAACAGACTGGCGATGGGCGTTCGCCTGTGGGTCTGTTTGCAGATGGCGAAGTTCTTCCCGCATTTCATCATCGCTCAATCGTAAGCTGTGTTCATATTGCCAGCGTTGGAAGGCGTAATCAGTGAATGCCAGCACTACCAGTGCAAAGGACACTTGCAGGCTGATAGTAAAGACCAGTTTCAGCAGGGTACCGATCAGCAGTTGGGGATCCTGGTTAACCAGCCCCATGATCTGCTCGCGATGGGTCCAGAGTCCGAAGAGTGCCACCGTGATCACCACCAGCGTTTTGGCCAGTCCGAATTGAGTTTGCATGAGATTGGCGGTGGATATCCAGCGGCGCATGCCTGTCATCGGCTGGATGCGGTTAAAATCGAAGGCGATCCGTTGTGGCAGGAAGAGAAAGCCAGTTTGTCCAAGGTTAGCCACGACTGCCACGAGCATCACGATGGCCATGATTGGTGCCAGGCTGCGGCCAGTTGCCGCGACCACCTGGAACCAGGTGTTATTGAGGGACCCTGCCGTCAATGGCTGCCAGGAAGGCTGGCTTAATTGTTGAGTTGCAAAATCCGTGATGTATTGTCCGAATCCCGCGCCGGCGATCCAGAGAGCCAGCAGGCCGCCGGTCATGACTAGCGCCGAGACCAGGTCCTGGCTTTTCGCAACGTGCCCCTGGGACCGCGCTTGCTGTCGGCGGCGAGGTGTTGCGGGATGCGTTTTGTCAGTGAATAAGTCAGCCATGATTTACGATCGAGGGAGAGGTTATGTTGCTATGGCGCCGCGCAGTACCTGTTGCATTTGGTCCAAGGCCATCGTCATCTGGTCCTGGAAGACCCAAGCGATGCTGCCGACCGAGAGCATCAGCAGGACCAGTAGCAACAGGGCATTCAGGTTGTGACCGATTGCCATGATGTTCAGTTGAGGGAGTGTGCGATTGAGCATCCCGACTGCCAGCAAGGCAATCAGCATGGCGACCAGGATCGGGGCACTAATTCGTACTGCCAGATGAAAGGCCAGGCCGCTGACGTCTTGTAATAAAGTGACCAGGGAATCCATCGGTAGAATCGCCCCGGGAGCGATGGTTTGAAAACTGTCAAGCAGCGCCTGCACGACCTGCCGATGTCCTCCCAAGATCAGGAAAGAACTTAGCCCAATCAGCACCAGCAGGCGTCCATGCACGGTGGCCGCTTCCTCATCCGCTACTCTCAGTTCACTTAGCGAAATGCCACTGACTTGACCGATCAGTTGTCCCGCCATCTGCAGTCCACTGATGATCAGTCGGCCGGCCAGTCCGCAGGCAAATCCCAGTAAAAGTTCACTTTCGACCATGAACAGCAGGTTGCTTGACGAGACAGTTGACCAGTCGCCACGGATGTGCAGGGGAGTGAGCAAGAATGCGCCCATGGCCGCCAGCAAGAGCTTGATGCGAATGGATCCCGTGACGAGGCTAAATGAGGGTAGCAACAGGAGCGTGCTGCTAAGTCGCGTCAAGATTAGCAAGAAAGGAATGAGTAACGGAAGTACCGGAGCACTTATCATGAATCAGTCCAGGGGCAGGTCGGTCAGGAATGGGCAGCCAGGAATTGAAGGGCAGCGAGATTTTTCTCAGCCTCCTCCCAGCACGGTTGGAATGTTGCTTATCACGCTTCGAGAGAACTCCACCATTTGATCAAGAAACCAGGGAAGGCAGAGGGTTAAGACAAGGAGCATGGCAATGATCTTCGGGACAAAGGAGAGAGTGTGATCCTGGATTTGTGTGAGGGCCTGGAACATTCCCACCAGCAGACCCACGGCGGCGCCCACAATCAGGACCGGTGCAGCAATGGTCAGCGCGGTAATCATCGCCTGTTGCGCCAGTTCTAAAACGGTTTGTTCATTCATAACGTCCTACCTACCCTGTCTCTAAGAATGCAGTAATCGGCTAGCCCATCCAGGTGAGGCTTTCCATCAGCATGCCAACCACCAGGTGCCAACCGTCAACCAGTACGAATAACAGTAGCTTGAACGGCAGCGAGATCATCGCCGGTGGGACCATCAACATGCCCATCGAGATAGTGACCGAAGCGACCACGAGATCGAGGACCAAAAATGGCAGAAAGATCTGGAAACCGATCAAGAAGGCTGTCTTAAGCTCGCTTAAGACGTAGGCCGGCAACAGAACCTGCAGAGGAATCTCATCGTAGGTATCGGGAAGCTCCTGCTGCCTTTGGGAAAGACTTTCTGAATCGTCTGTAGTGGTGGTATCGGCAGGTAAGTAATCGTAGAACAACCAGACGTCATCCGTATTACCGGCCATGTCGATTTGCTTGCCCATGAAATGGACCAACGGTCGCTTGCCCCGTCGCCAGGCTTCCTGGCCGTCAATCTGCTTTTCCGAGTAAGGCTTGAGCGCCGTTTCATGGACTTCTTTCCAAATCGGACTCATGACTAAAAGCGAGATAAAAACAGCCAGTGATGTGAGGACTTGTGTCGGTGGTAACTGGGCTGTTCCCAATGCTTGTCGAAGAATCCCCAGAACGACAACTACTCGAATAAAACAGGTGGTCATTAACAGGATCGCCGGTGCCAGGCTGAGCACCGAGATCATGATCATGATTTGGAGAGTATTAGAAAGTCCAGCCGGCGCCGTCCAAGTGCTCGATTTGTCCCAAATGATCTCCTCCCAGGAGCCGGTTTTCTCGTTCACAGCGGAGTCGGGGGAGGATGGCGTAGTTGCCGGATCGATAGGTCCGGTTCCTGGTGCCGTGGCGACAGGGTCCTGAACTCCCGCTTCACTTGAGACCACAGGCGAATCTGCCCAACTGACAGGCACCACGCAGGCCAGTGTCAATAAGCAGAACGATCCCCAGCAGGTCATCCTTCTGATCCTGTCAGATCCCGTGGCTGGTTGCAGTGGTTGAAGTGAGATCATTCCGTGTTTGCGAAATACGAGTGTTCGTGTTGAAAAGAGCCTGACGATGCTCCGTTGGGATCATTCTGCTGGTGTTGATTGAGCACCTGTTGGAATGTCTGGCGGAATTGGTTGGATTGATTCTTGTGACACAGGGAGACCAAGTGCTCGACTTCCTCCGGGTCCGTTATTTCGGTGATTGTGTCGACCTGGTTTCCATTGACAGAAACCATCACCAGCTTGTTGCCGACTCGAATCAGTTGCATCCATTGGCGTCCAGCCAGCGGAGTTCGTCCCAATAATTGAACTGCTTCACTCGGCAATGGTGACCAGCGCCGTTTGCTGGCCGAACGGGTCAGCCAGACCACCAGGAAGAAGGCTCCCAGCACAATCGAAAGGGCACTCAAAATGGTTGTCATCGCCTGGGTTGCAGAACGAGGTGAACTAGCCGTTGGATCGCTACTGTTAGCGGTGCGGTCTGGCGAAGGTTGCTGGATCGGCAAGGTCGCCAGCGAGGTTTGCCTGGCCTGTTTCGTCGATTCGTGATTGCCCCGCGTTGCACCGGTCGCAGGTACCTTGTCGGGCTGGAAAAAACGTAACGGATGTGAGGCACTTTGCTGATTCTGTCGGGCTGCACCAGCTAAACCAGGTTCCTGGCCGCTAGTCATTGAAGCGCAGCTCAAGATTGCGATTAAGCTTGCCAGTAATCCCGGCCAGCATCGCGAGCGGCCCAACTGGCAGTAAGTGGTAACCGGCATAAGTTTCTTTCCTGGTTTCGGTTGTTCGTTTTCCATCGGTCAAGCTGATCGGCGAAGTCTATTTGCCAGTAGTCGCGTGATGCGAATGCAGAGCTTGTTGTCGCGTATCAATAATTCACCCTCCCCAACACACTGCTGCTTGACATACAGCCCAACTGTTTCCGTCGCTTGTTGTTTGAGCATGATCCGGGAACCAGGCTGTAACGTCTGGACGCTTTGCTGATCCAACAACTGGTGTCCTAATTCAATGGCTAGCGTTAACGTTTGTTGATCTATGTCGGGTTGAGCCGGCTTGTCGTCAGTGGCCGGCTGGTCTGCGAAGTCAGGTAACGGATAGGGCGCGTATTCTTCATCGCTGGGAACACCGCTTGATAGCGGAATGGCCTTTGAGGGATGCCGCTCCAGGTCGTGGAGAGATTCAGTTGTTTTTGCGTTGTCAGGCACGGCAGGCAAATTCCTTTTCAACGGTAGCCAACTGGTCATCGTGACAGCCATGACCAGCTCAGCCGGTTACCGCGGGGAAGGTGAAGATTGATTTCTGGCGGGAAGAAGAGCAGCGGACAGGAAGTGGAATAGAAGAGTCGACTTTCGTGGGTCGCTACTTGTCCCCAATTCTGCCATCTGAATCAATACCAACTCGGGTGTAGCCCCCTGTTTGGGAAACTTGAGCAGATTGCTGCTGAAGTTGGCGACGGTGTTCGCTAGCACTTCGTGTTTTTAAGCGGTCGCCGCGAAGCGAGATTTGATGGGCCACTGGATTCGCCCTTCGGCGATAAGTCGTGTGGCGGTTTTCGCGACCAGGTCCTGGGCGGTGGTGATGTCTTGCAGTTGCAGCGGTCCAATTTGTTCCATCTGCCGTCGGAGCCGTCGGTTGTCGGTTGTTGACAACGGTGCGGTAATACGGTTCATCAGTTCCGGTGAAGCGCCCAAGAGGGCCAGCAGAAGGACCCGCGGCTCGACGGTTTGGAGTACTTGGGTCAGGGCATTGGTGTCAAGCTTAGCCAGATGATCAAAATGAATTGTGGGATTTTCTTTCTTGTTGAGCGATGCTGCTGAACTAGCGGGCTCTTTTCCTGGTGTTTCTGGCGATTGTGGACCAGTGGTTTTGGCTTGCTTGCCTGGTGTCATGTCGAGGGCGGCGTCGGCCAGTTGCCGGGCTCGTTGTTCGAATTTTTCCAATAGTGGCGTCATTTGCGGTGTCTGAGGTGGAGCTTGCTGTTGCAGAAAGTCTGCCAGTTTCTTGCGGTGTTTGCCGACAAGTTGATCGTTGCTCTGCTGACCACTGGAGTCTTTTTTCAGGAGTCGCTGTCGGTCTTGCGAGGACATGTTTTTAAGTAAGTGCTGACGATGGTGGGCGTCGGCCTGTTTGAGGATGGCCTGGACCGCCACCAATCCTGCCGCGGATTGCTGGGTGGCGTGGATCTTGGCGGAAAAGACACGTTCCAACTCTTGTTCCACGTTGCGGACAATCTTGGGGTTGGTCTGTTCCAGGCTGACCATTCGTTGCAAGATCTGCGATTGTAGTTGATCAGGAAAGTGAACAAGCACTTCCATTCCCTGGTTGGGTGGTAAGTGGGAGAGCACAACGGCGATCGTTTGCGGATGTTCCCAGCGTAATAATTCGGTCAAGGTCTCGCTCTCTGCATCATGCAAGAACAGGAACGGTTGTTCCTGCTCTTGAGCTGGACAATGATCAATGTCGACAAGTTCCGAGGCTTCGACCAGCTTGTCTGCCAGTGACTGGTCCAATTCGACACCGCTTTGACTGGGATTGCTTTGCAGGAATTCTGCGATCACTTCAGAACTTTCGTCGTTGCTGAGCTCACCAAGATCCAGAGCAGCATTGCGAACGATTTGGGCCTGCTCGGGAGGCATCTGTTCGAGCAACTGGTCGGCCGTTTCCTGGTCAAGTGAAGTGATCAGGATGGCTGCTTTGCGGATCGTTCCAGGCGAGACGCTCATGAGATTTGATTTCTTGGCAAAACGAGTTAACGAGGTATGTGAGGTCAATCAAGCTGACTGATCTTAGGCTGCATCCTTTAGCCAGTCTTGAAGTACATCGGCAGCGATATCTGGATTCTGTCGGATCCGATCGGTCAGTTGCAGCCGCAGCTGGTCATTCTCATCTGTTGTTGATGTCACCGCCGACGCTTCTTCGATTGATGGCGAGGAGTTCATAGCAGGAGTTGTTTCCGGGGAAGCTGTCGATCCAACGACAGGTTCTGGGGAGTGGGTCATCAGCGGTTTCTTTTGCTTCCATTGCAGAAGCAGGCCTGTAACAAGAACGGCAAACAGGATGCACCCGAACCACATCCAGGGACTTTCGGCGAATGCCCGGGTAGCAGCAGGCTGCTCCGGAGTGTCAGCAGTCATTACCGATGGATCTGCTGGGGAGTTGATATGAACCATGGCGGTGGGCGGTTGAAGATTCGCTGACGCTGGAACTTGCAGTAACTGAGTAACCCGTTTTCGAATCCTGTGGACCGTGGCCTGCTGGACCATCTTGAGACGGGCCGAGTCACCGAGCGGAGTTAGAGTGCCTTGAGCGGTTGTATTTTGCCGCTGCACGATTTGTCGATAGTAGTTCTTTGGCACGGTGATCGAAGCGACCACGTGGTGTGGAACAAGAGTGGTGTCGGCGGGTGACTTGGTGACCGGAGGCTGGCCTGCCGCTGGCTGGGGTGTCGTGCCAGCGGTGTGTTTTTCGGCATAGTTTAAGGCGACGTACATCTCGATCGTGACACCGGCAATGTCTGGTGACAACTCTGCACGAATACGATCCTGGTAAAGTTGTTCGAAATGGCGTTTGCGACTCGCATACGGATCGGTGGCGACTGCACCTGCTTGTGTGTCTCCGCCAAAAACGCGCCCGGAATTAAGGTCCAGGACGGTCACATGTTCCATGGAGAGCCCGGCATAACAGGCCGCCACAGCGTTGCGGATCGCATACGCCTTGTCGGCGTCAAGTTGCAGGCCGCGGGTCGGTTTGACCGCGGCCAGAGCCGTGGTTTCCCGGCTGCCCCGCAGTCCCCGGTTGTCTATTTGATCTTTGCGAACGGTGACATCTTCGATGAACTTCATCGAAGCTAACATCCGAGAAAGTTGCTTTTCTTCCGCATGCTTGATTTTTAAGTCTTTGATATGTCGTGGTTCCCAAAGGCTGCTGTTCTTCAAGGCCAGGTCCATATCAGCATTGAGCGTGTCCGGCTCGATGACATCTTGCAAGGCGGCCAGGTAAGCTGATTTCTGGTCTCGTGGCACTCCTACCCGTCCATCAACTATCTGCCATGGGTCCAAGCGGGCAGCGGCGAAGGCCTGTTCGACTTGTGTTAGTTCTGCGGAACTGAACTGGCGACCCGAGAACAGATCAGCATACTCGGTCGCCGATGGCTGCCAGAGCATTACCACACTGAAAATGACCAGGCATAGCAGGGCTACAACAAACCACCGTTTTGCTGGTGATAAGATGCCCGTCGGACCGTTAAGGTTTGCTGTCAAGTTGCCCAGGAAGCTCATCCGTGAATTTCCCTTTGGACGTATCTGAGGTTGAGGAAAGGTTTAGGGTTGCCGGCAGCGAAGGAAACGATGCAGGCCAAGACGGAAGATCTGTTTGTGAGTAATTCTTGCGCTCTTCGGATTAATTGGAGTAACGACCAGTCAAGCTGCTGCCTGGGCTGCTTGAAGTGGAAGATGCATGGTAAAAGCGGCACCACCTTGAGGACAGTTGCTAACGCTGACTTGGCCACCGTGCAGTCCGACAACTTTCTTGACCAGCATTAGGCCTTGCCCCCTCCCCTCTCCCTTGGTGGTATAAGTCGCATCAAATAACTGGTTGCAGTTGTTTGTGTCGATGCCAGCGCCACTGTCGGCCACTTCGAGTTCGAGTCCGCAAGGTCCGGACCACGAAGTGATCTGCAGCTGACCCGTTGCTGGCATTGCGTCAATGGCATTGAGAACCAGGTTAAAAAGGGCGTGTCGAATCATGGTCGCGTCGCCCCAGATTGTGGTTGTTTCAGGAATATCCAGTTCGACCTCGATGTTGTGGGCACCTAATCGCGACTGCAAGGCATCACATACCTCTTCGACCAGCTGCAGAACATGCCAGTCTTGGAATAAAGGTGGCTGTTTACTGTTGAGGCTGATCAAGTCATCGAGATTCGTATTCATGATAGAGCTTCTTTCGTTCGAAAAACGCATTGGTTTTAGCTCCACCGAACTGATCCCTTGGGTCGAGCCGGTGCGCAACTCAAGCCACGGCGGCAAAGCGGGGGATTTGTAACGTAAATCGTCCGTGAACGTCAATCCGCATTTGATTTACAAATAAACCAGGACGGTTAAGGAAGATAGAGCGATCGCCAGGGGCGGTCCTGCAGGGATAGCACAAGTGCTATCAGTTTTCTTCGCCCTGTAGCCACGGCGCCGGAGAGGGAGTTTCGTCCTCGACGATCCCCGTGACCTGTTCCATGAGCCAGTTATCCAGATCGGCCAACATCTGAGTGTCAAGCTCGTCGTCGCAAGGATACTGTCGAATCGAGGCCTGTAAGCCAGCAGTATGGAACAGCCGCATCTCTTGGCAAGCGGTTTCAATCGGGTAAACGGTTGAGTAACGTGATTGAGCCAGGAAGATAGGTAAATTGCGCGCCTGTCGCAGAGATCGGAGTGGGGCTTCACCTTCCGGAACTGGCCCACCTATCGAGACGGCTCCTGCGAATCGCTCAGGATGGTTGAGTGCGACTCGCAACGCCATGGTTCCACCAGACTGGTAGCCGGCAAGAAAGATACAACTGGTATCTAGCTGAAACTGCTCTCCGGCCAATTCGATGGAATCGAGGATTCGATGTTCGGCCAGAAAGATCTCGCGGACGGTTTGTTCCCAACGAAAACTACCTTCCGTTTCCTCGTTGGCAACCGTTCCGCGCGTGGAAACGCCAACATAATTGCGCATGCTGATCAACGGCATGACTTGACGCAACTGGTTTTCGTTACCCTCGTTGCCGTGTAACCAGACGACGAGTGGATAGGAGTAGTGTTTTTCGTAATGAAGGGGTGAGAAGAGCGAATGGGGAGGACCCGCGGTTAGATGAGCCGTAACCGCTGGTTGCTCAAGTTGCGATGGTGATGCTAACGGCAGGTCACTTAACTCAATACGATTCATTCAACTGGCCACGTCATTAAGTTTGAGCATTTTTAATTCGTTTAGCGTTTTTAAGGCACCATGAAAGGTGTGTCAATGTCATTGTCTTGACACGCTCAACCGAACCTGGTCGAGACCGATCCACGAGTCAATGCGATGGTCACCGGAACATGCTATCACTTTGGCAGGAGCTTTGCGCAGCCGGCACTGGTGCTTGCCAACTGGCTAGTTTTGCCGGGCTTCTTGGCGGGCAAGCTCCGCTATTATAAGCAGGAAACCTAATCGCTGGCGAGTAATTCGGCCATGGTTTGCACAAGCCCCTTGACGGCATCGACACTGTGTTGGAAAGCAGCTTGTTCTTGTTCGTTGAGGTCGAGTTGAATAATCTTTTCGACTCCACCGGCTCCCAGGATGGCAGGTACACCAACGTAGAATCCACCGACTCCATATTCGCTGTCGCAGTAGGCGGCACAGGGGAGGAGTCGTTTCTTATCTCGCACAATTGCTTCGACCATTTGTGTTGTGGCAGCGGCTGGCGCGTAAAAGGCACTCCCGGTCTTCAAAAGTCCGACGATTTCTGCACCGCCCTGACGGGTTCGCTGGACGATTTCTTCAAGTCGTTCGGCGTCGATCAGTTGGGTGATGGGAATACCACCCGCGGAAGTGCAACTGGGTAAGGGGACCATGGTATCACCGTGTCCGCCCAGCAGTAACGCCGAGACGTCTTCTACGCTGACTCCCAACTCCATGGCCAGAAACGTTCGATAGCGAGCCGTATCGAGGACTCCCGCCTGCCCAATTACGCGGGCTGGTGGGAAGCCACTGACTTGCAGGGCTCGTTGTACCATGGCATCGAGCGGATTACTGACGACGATCAGGATGGCATCTGGGCTGGTCTGCTTAATTTCTGCAGTGACCGAAGAGACGATTCGAGCATTGGTGCTGAGCAGGTCATCACGGCTCATGCCAGGTTTGCGAGGGATGCCGGCAGTTATGACAACCACATCACTGTCGGTGGTATCTTCGTAGCTGGTGGTTCCCACGATGTTTGAATCAAAGCCCACGATGGGAGAGGCTTCCATCAGGTCGAGTGCTTTACCGGCGGGCATTCCTTCGGTTGCCGGAATATCGAGTAGCACGATGTCGCCCAGTTCAGCAGCGGCACACCAGTGAGCGGTTGTAGCGCCAACGTTGCCGGCCCCGATGATCGTAATCTTGCTTCGCCTCATAAGATGCTTGCCTCCCCAAGTTGTTTGTTTTACTTAAAAATGATTGGCTCCAGTGTCCCCCCCGTCTACGTGCCGGACAGGTCACAGAGTCAGTGCTTGTTTTGGAAAAACCACTGCGCCACATGGCTCTTGGAAGTTCCACCAATACGTAGCAATATGAGCCTGCAGGCTGGGGCGTCAAGTGGGTGTGCCCATTTGTTTACTGCCGGCGGGTGTGGATCTGTTTAGGATTGCGAGACTTCGCTTCCTGCCAGGGCGTCTCATGGAGACGATCAAGATGGAGTTGGTGGCTCTGCAGCGCTGGGGTTGTTGGCCTCATTCAACTGGGCGAGTGACTCCAGGGCGGTTGCTTCCAGGGAAGGTCTGAGAGTGGTCTCTTTAAATTGCCGGTCACCCCGGCTACTTTTCCAGATGAAAAACCAGCAGGCGATGAGGGCGATTGTAAAGACCGTGGCAACCAGGGCGCCGATATAGGGACTGCGTGCTATTTCGGTGGAGATAACTTCGGGTTCGGTGGCGATAAAGATGGGGCTTGTCTGGAAGCCATCCTCATCCTTGCTGGAGGCATAAACGGTTTGATAACTCCAGGTCTTAAAGAAGAAACCTTGCAGGCGAACCGTGGCCCGCAGTAACCCCTGGTTGGGTTTGCCTGCGACCAGTTCCTCGTTCATTTTTACCAGTTCTGCCGGCAAAGTTCGTACGCAGACGTTGACCGGGTAGACGTTGGAGAAAATTGGGGCATTCTTGTCACTGGCATCTTTCTTGATCTGGACGCTTTTACCCTTCAGGGAGACGAACATATCGATCTGGTAGTAATGATCTAATAAGTCAGTCTGGCCGTCACCATCAATATCGGCTTTGAAGCGATCCTGGATGTCCGGGTCGTCGACAATAATACGGGTAATTCGCCGAGCCGTTCCCTCCAGTGTAAACAGTTTCCCCTTGGCATTTGCGGTATCACGCAGCAGTTTTGGGATGTCCAGTTCCAGCGGTTGTTTGGTCTTCAGGGTGCTGGCCTGGGTCTGCGACACCGCTGCCAGCAATTGGTAGAAACACTCGCGTTCATCCCCGGTAAACTCATGCCGTGTTTGACGCGTGATGTGTGAGAAGAGACCAACGTCCACGCCCATGCTGGCCAGCAGAAGATGATGCCTGGTAATCCCGGTAACCTCGTTCAGGCGATCGGGCAACCAGGCGATTCGTGGTGCTGCAAAGTAGAATTTTTGCCCCTCGGATTGCTGGGATCCGAGTTTCAGAAAGAGTCCCGCAATCTCCACCTTTTCGTCTAGTGGTTCGGCGGGTTTCCAGGGTGCCGGGAAATGTCGAGTACAGACGATCGCAGTGTAAGGCGTTTCAGGTATCTGCACGTGGACTTGATAGTAGTGGTCGAAATGGAGCAAGCGGGCTGCTTCGGCGACAATCGGTTTTTTTTCAATCCTTCGGACCCGGCCCCGGATGCGAAAGAAGTCAAGTTGGTGTTGTTGCGGGTCGCTGGCTAGTGCTTTCCAGGGGACCGGTTTTGTACTCCAGCGATGGATCAACTGCGGACTCATGGTTGGCAGGTGAAAGAGAATCTTGATCGTCGTGTCTTCGGCTTCTGGTGACCAGTCGGTGTTATCGTTGAGAAAACTTAGCTGACTGTCGTCAATGCCCTTTTGCTGTAAGAACATTTGAGCGGTGATCTCTGCTTCTGCCGGTGGCCGCGGTGACCGTTGGTTGGGCCGATTCCAAGGCAGTTCGTCGCTCGAAGCGGCTGGCGACTGTGCCGCCTGGCTAGTCGGACGCGCTGTGGCATCCTGGGCCACTGTCAGCGTCACAGGAAATAATTCGCTGAGCAGGAGTATTGCGAGCAAGGGGATCCAGGCTCGGGTCCGGCTGGCCGGGGCTCGGTGGGAGAGGAACTTACGAATCACGTGCGTCTCCTGCGGCTGAATCGTCATGATTCTCGTCGTCCCCGGAGCTTTCTGTTGCCAGGGCTTGAAGTGCGGCGAGTGTGCCTGTACCAATTTTGTCTTCTGGAAGCTGATTGAGCGAATCCTGTGCTTGTTGATCCATTGATTTGCTTACCGCGGTAGACTTCTTCCAGTGGCTGCGCCGATAAACCAAGAAGGTAAACAGGATCGCTATCGAGAGGGTGCCCGTCAGAATCACGACGAAGTGACGGGAAGTTAGGTTGCGGGTCGCTAAACGCTGTTGGCTGAGACGAGTCTTTCCAGTGGACTTCCAATCAGGGCTTCTCGCCAGGATCAAGGGAGCGGAAAATATGGAGTCCTTTGTTTTGGAGGTCTTGGATTTAAAGAAGTAGCCCGTGAAACTAGCGGGCTCCCGCAAATTGGTCTTTGTGCCAATCCGGGAGTTGTCGGGAAGGGGTGGGAAGCCCTCTGGTGTCTCCAGGCAATAAATGATGATCGGTTGTTCCGGGCCATTGCTAGGTTTGAGCGTGAAGACGGAGTATTCTTTGATCCCCAAGATGTTCTGGGGAGCCTGTATGCGGTATCCCTGGCGGATTTGGCCACTGACGGTGACCAGTTTTCCTCGGTATTGTTCTCCCTGGCTGTCGAGTTGCAGAAAGTTGACTTGAGTGGAGGAGGCCTGGCTGATGTGGTCGGGACTTGCCCGCATCAATTTCTCAAAAAGTCGGAACCAGATGATATGTTCAGAGCCACGGAAGAGAGTGTTATCACGAATTTTTTCCAGTTCCAACTGGTCCAGGGTCGATTGCACCTGGGCCAGGGCCTGTTGTTGCTGCTGACTAAGTTCTTGTTTCTTTGCCATGGCCTGGAAGCCGGCCGTCAACGGACCGTCCCAAAGATCCTTGCTGCGCTGCAGAACATCTAACCAATCTTTCTTCTGGGCATCGCTAAGATCCGTGTTGAACTTAGCAACTTCCAGGTAGGCCTTTTCGTGATAGCGTTTCCAGCCAGCAGCCAGTTTTTCGGCCAGGGAAGGCCATGAGGTGATGGCTTCCGGACTTAATGGCGTTTGATCACGGGAAGCTTTGAGGACCAGGTTGAGCAGTTGACGCTCTTGTGAGTTGAGAGTCTCGGTCAGGACTTCCCAGAAGTCTCGCTGGGTGTGCTGGTAGTTTCGATCAACGGATCGCTTTGACGGTAACCAGTTAAGTGGATCAAGCAGAAACTGATCGGCATTCGGTGGTGGGGGGAGCGTTGCACTTGGTTTGGTGTCTGCAGCTGCCGGCCTGTCATTGTCGTCCTGATCTGTTTCAGCGGTTTCTGAGAAAGTCCAGATCCAACGGTATAGTTGGGGGTCGCCTGCCTGTTCAATCAGGATGATGACAAACATAAAGAGGAAAACCATGAGCAGCAGTCGCAGCTGGACTTTTCGAGAAAAGTAATCCGGGGGCGGTTTTCGATCGGAGCGGTGATCATCATCGTCGGGTGGTTGAGGACGAAAATCAATCATCAGGCTCACGTTCTTCCAATGCCATTGAACCCCGGCAGCTGTTGTGTTGAGGTACGGCCTCGTCGACTCGCAGGGGTGTCTCTCATTGTACTCTTTGAGAGTACGGTAACGGCAAGTCCGATTTTTGAAAGCAGCTGTGACTTGTTTCAACGGCTACTAAACAGGTTTTTCAGTCCCCGAAGTCCCAATTGTCCAGCAACGCCGGGTCCTTTGGGTAGCTCTCTGTTAAAGCGGCTGCTACTTCCTTTTACACTACGTGGAGTGTGAAAATCAGCCCTCATGGAGAACTTCTACGGGCCAGAAAAAGACTGGATTACTAGTGGTTCTGGGCCTAGTGGCTTGCTGATTGCCAAGAGACTTTATAATCTAGTACCTGTCGAGCCATCGGATTGGTTTGGATGGTCTCGCTATGTTGTTTTGTGGACCCCTGGCAGGTGTGAGCAGTTTCACGAAAATTAAGTACTTGTCCAGCGTTGTCTTACACGAATGGTTCCTGGAAGTTGAGCTTTTGGAAATTCGGCTGCACTGCTTCGTGGGCTAGCTCACTGTCGTCCAGTTCAGCCGACACTTGGGCGTATTACTGAGAGTGGAATTGCCCGTAACAGGCAGAGATTGAAGACGGAATTCGATCGGTCCGACGGGGGCACGGTCCTACTAATGGGATGGCAGCTATGAAGAAAAACAGTGGGCGTCTGGTGTTGCTGGTAATGCTGGTGTGTGGTGGGTTTTCGACCTTTCTGGTCAGACAGGCAGGGGCCGAGGAACCCTACGTCCAGTTCTTGAATTCCTTGCGTGAAAACCGCTACTTCGATATGGCGGAAGAGTATCTCAGCCGCTTAGCCGAGGATCCTCAGATTTCCGCAGACTTCAAGCAACGGCTTCCCTATGAACGGGCGGTTACGCTAATTCAGGGATCGACCACGATTGCCCATCATGAGGCCCGTGGCAAACAGTTAGATCGTGCGGAAGCTTTCATCAAGGAGTTTGTCGCGAAAAACGCGCAGCATCCGCTCAAGATCAAGGCAAATTCGCAGCTGGGCAATCTGCTGCAATTGCGAGCCAGCAGCAACGTCAAACGGGCGAATACTCCGTCTGAGCGCAGTCGCAAGGCCGAGTTGTTAGCGGCAGGACGAAAGCACTACTTGGAATCGCACAAGGTTTTCATGATCTCCAAGGAAGCGATCAAGAAACAGTTGGAGGGGATGAAGGCGGCGTTGGATCCCAAGACCCAGCAGAAAGAGATCACTGTTCGTAATGAATTACGCAAGGACTATTTACAACTGCAGTTGCTAGGTGCCTTGATTCTCGAGGAAACGGCGGACACGGTGGAACCGGGAACTGAAGAATATAAGAAGTACTTGAACGATGCTGCCAAGCAGTTTGATGAAATCTATACCAAGTACCGCTCATTGAACGCGGGCATCTATTCACGCGTTTACCAGGGTCGCTGCTACAAGAAACTCGGGCAGTTAAAAGAAGCACTTGGTTATCTCAACGAGGTCTTACGGCAACCAGACAATCAAGCTTTTCGCGAGGT
>JAYGDG010000069.1:0-2422 GCA_046583015.1 Pirellulaceae bacterium
CGCAATGGCAAAAGGAAGTCTGCCAGGGCAGACAGTCAAGACGTTTGACGGAGTTGTTGTGGCCACACCTGTCCACGTGGCGGCCCGCTTACTGAGCACCACCGATGCCACCTTGTCCAGTCGCCTAGGTCGTATTGATTCAGCAAGTTCGGCAGTCGTTATCAACGGATTTCGCCGGGAAGATATCTCCCATCCACTCGACGGGTTTGGTTTCGTTGTCCCTGCTCGAGAACAACGTACGGTCCTGGCCTGCAGCTTTTCCAGTATAAAATTCGCTGGACGAGCACCAGCAGACAAAGTGTTGTTGAGGACGTTTGTGGGGGGGGCCTGTCAGCCAGAAATGTTAGAAAAGCCAGATGAGGAAATCCAGCTATCGGTGCAAAAGGAATTACAGGAACTGATCGGGGTGCAGGCAAATCCCATTTTTCAACAGGTGATACGCTGGACCAGGGCCATGCCCCAGTACCATGTTGGGCATTTGCAACGAGTTGATGAAATCCAGCAGGACGTTGCCCGATATCCAGGACTGGAACTGGCTGGAAATGGATTGCACGGCGTCGGAATTCCGCAGTGTATTCATAGCGGTGAATCCGCCGCGGAACGTCTGCTTAATTCCGGGGCGAAAATACCAGCGAATATCTGAGCAGTGAAGCAGGACGCATGGCGAGACTTCGACTTAAAGAAGCGAGAGCGGAATACCCAGCCTTGTCACGCAGGTTCTATGACCGTGGCACGGTCGATGTGGCCTTAGATCTTCTTGGCCGGCAATTAATCCACTGGACTCCTCAGGGAATGACCTCCGGTCGGATCGTGGAAGTAGAAGCGTACCTGGCTCACAGAGACCCGGCTTGTCATACCTACCGAGGTCGTACTCCTCGCAATGAAGTGATGTTCGGTTCTCCCGGTCGTGCTTATGTGTATTCGATCCATGCCCGTTACTGCTTCAATACGGTGACCGAATCGGTAGGTGAAGGAAGTGCTGTCCTAATCCGAGCTGTTGAACCAATCGCTGGAATAAAATTGATGCAGGCACGTCGTGGCCTGCTTAATCTACGTGACTTGGCCCGCGGACCTGCCCGATTATGCGAAGCATTTGGATTAGACCGGCGCTACGATGGTCTTGATTTGACGCGCTCTGGGAGATTGTGGCTCAGTGGTACCAAATGGTCCGCAAAAATGGGTCGGATTATGCGATCTGCAAGGGTTGGTGTGACAGAGCCACGACACCGTTGCTTAAGGTTTTTCCTGGCCGATAATGAATATGTAAGTGGGCCACGTAAAATGCCCGGAATGAGACCTGTCAAACGTAACTAACGTGTTGACTGTCAACAAGTTAAAGTTGATGGGGCCAATCCAAGGTATCGTCCTGACGTTGTGGTTATATCGGGCTTGGAATCATCATTTATTTCTTGCCTTATCCAGTTTACCGAATTAAGATCAAAATACGGGGTTTTAGTGCTTTTATTGACTTGCTCGGCTCATCGTAGTTGTTGTTCAGCTAAGCACTTACAAGAAAAGACAGTGAAGTGGATTGAAGGCACTCAGAGCCGTCGATCCAAGACCTTCTCAACGTCTGGTCATCGAGACCAGCATGGAGAGAGAGTCAGGAACAGAATCATTCTATAACAGAGGCGACTTTTAAGTCCGGTGATCCGGAGAGGTAAACAGATGTTTCAACTACGACGTACCAGCCTGTGGATCGGGATGGCTTTAGCGATCAGCATGACCGTGGCTAATCAAGATGCCGTCGCTCAATTCGGTGGCCAGGGTGGCCAGCAGGGTGGCCAGCAAGGCGGCCAGCAAGGCGGCCAACAAGGCGGCCAACAAGGCGGTGCTGGGGTGATTGTGAGCCCCGAGGGTGTCCTGCGTGTCAGGCAAATTGATCCTCGTTTGACTCGCAAACGTCTGGATGCTGCCAAGGCAGCTTTAGATAAGAAGGTAGCTCGGCCCAGCAAGTTGCGGAAGATTTCCTTAAATCGATTAGAAGCGGCAATTGCCGAGCGTTTGGCCAATGGCCAGCAGGTCACCGAGGACATGAAATTCATGGCCGGGATGACCAGGATTCAAAATATTTTCTTCTATCCAGAAACAGGTGACATTGTCATTGCCGGTCCCGCGGAAGGTTATGCGGTAGATCCATCTGGCAGGCCCATTGGTTTTGTTTCAGGCCATTCGGTCATGGAATTGCAGGATTTGATTGTGGCCATGCGAGCATTTCCACCTAGCGGTGAACGTGCCAATGTGATTAGTGTTTCCATTGATCCGACAAAGGAAGGTTTGCAGCGGATGCAACAATTCTTGACTGGACTTGGAGGCAGAGCACTGCCACGAGATACTGCTCGAATTACCAACGGCTTGCAACAGAGCCTGGGACTGCAAACGGTTACTATCGGTGGGATTTCACCGAAGACGCATTTTGCTC
>JAYGDG010000084.1:0-3614 GCA_046583015.1 Pirellulaceae bacterium
GAATCCAACGCACCGGTTGCACAAAGGATCGAAAAAGTAGCGCAAAATGCAGCGCAGCAGGTTGCCGCAACGGGCGGCACGAACTCGCAAGAAACAAAAAAAGCCCGGGAAAACCGGGCTCAAGGTGCTTCAGAGCAGCACGCTGCAAGTACGTGCCATTCGGTGCCAAAAGGCACCAAGTACCCCCTAGGGGAGTCGAACCCCTGTCTCTGGACTGAGAATCCAGTGTCCTGGGCCACTAGACGAAGGGGGCCCAATCCACCCAGTTTCCTCACCAGCAGGCCACTTGTCAACAGACCCGGCCCACGCTTCCCACCCCTTAACCGGTCCCCAGCGCCGGCCGGTCATGCCGCAAAAACTCGATCGGCAAGGACGTCTCTCCAGCGATCGCCAGGTCCGCCAAAATACTTCCCAAGACCGAGGTGAATTTGAAGCCGTGCCCCGATAAACCGGCCGCAAAAACGACCTGCCCATGCTCCGGATGACGGTCGACAATAAAATGCTCGTCGGCCGACATCGAGTAGAGACAGACCGCGTGATCGGTCGCCTCGCTACTGACCGCCGGCATGAATTCGCGCAAAAAGGCTGCCACCTGTGCCTGCTCCGTCACATCCAGCGAACGGTCAACCTCGAGTGGATCAGTCACCACCTCGCCCCCCGTATGCCAGGCCACCTTGAGCCCCCGCGCGTCGATCGCCGGGAAGCCATAAAAATAACCGTCCGGCGTGTCGTAAAAAAAAGTAGGCGCCCCCTGGCTGCACTGGTACTGGTCAGCAGCGACACGGTACCAGTGCAAGGCCTTGCGCAAGATGCGCAGCTCAAAGCCCAGTCTGCCCAGTAAATCGGCGCTCCAGGACCCGGCCGTGATGACCAGCCGCGCTGCACTGAATTCATCTGTCTCGGTTCGCACCAGCACGTTCGCTCCATCGACCGACCAGTCGACGACCGGCTGGTCGCTTAAGAAGGTGGCGCCTGCCTGCTGGGCCTGCTCGAGATGGACCCGGACCGCCTCTTCCACCATCAGGAAACCGGCTTCCGCCTCAAAAAGGGCTCCGTAGCCCTCCGGAACCAGGTAACCGGGCCAGCGCTGCGCTACCTGCTCGGCCGACAGTTGTTCCAGCGGCAAGTTATGCTCGCTGGCACTGGCCCGCGTGCCACGGAGGATGGCTCCCTCCGGGGGCCCAATGCTCAAAAGGCCTGTCGGTACGTAGAGAGATGCTCCGGAGACCTGCTCCAGCGCCTCCCACAACTGGTAGGCCCGTTGCAACAGGGGGACGTAATCGGGATGCTCGTAGTAGGCCTTGCGAATCACCCGCGTCTGCCCATGGGAACTGCCCCGATCGTGGGCCGCCTCAAAACGATCCAGGCCCAGCACCGCATGTCCCCGACTGGCCAGTTGGTAAAGGGCCGCGCTGCCGACCCCGCCGGTCCCCAGGACGATCGCGTCGTAATGCTTCATGGCTCGCCAGGTCCTCTGTTAAAATGGTCCCGTTCGCTGGAAACAATGAGAGGGCAGGGGGGGAAGAAAAAATCAGGAGGCTCGGGCCGCGGTCGGCCGGTTGGCCAGCTTTAGGAACAAGTGTTCCAGGACAAAATGTCCCCGTGCCGAGTGGCTTCCCTTCATGGCCAGGTCCGCTTCCAGCAGCCATTGAAAGAGTTTTGCGGCCCGTTCTCGCCCCAGTCGTTTGAGTTGCTGTTCTGCCTTCCTGGTCTCTCCATAGCGAAAGCCAGCCTGCTTGACGGCACCCTCGAGACTGATTCGTTGCCCTGACCGTTCAGCCGCTTCGTAAATGCGGGTGGCGGTGGCAAATCGTCTTAGCGACCAGGAGAACTGGGCCAGTAGTCCCAGCGGATGTTCACCGGCTTGCACCAGTTGATCCAGTTGGCCGAGGGCCTCGGAGATATTGCCATCGGCAGCCGCGCTAATGACGTCCCAGGTGGTCTTGAATTTCCAGCCACCAATCATTTCTTCTACCAGCGGGGCGGTGATCGTTCCCGGTGCTTCCACGTAGAGGGCCAGCTTGTTGATAGCCTGTTCGAGTTGACCAATTTTTGCCCCTGTCAGATCGATCAGTAGCTCGCCGGCTTCGTTCTCGAGTTTCAGTTCATGATCCTGCTGGGCTCGAAACTGCAACCACTTGATGACGCGGCGGCGATCGACGGACTTTCCTTTTTGTTGTTGCGGGATCTTGCATTCAATTTGAAAACCGTGCTGATCGATCAGCTTGTAGAGCCGCGTGTTGCTGGCCCAGGTTTTTACGTCCAGCAGCAACAGCCCGCGAAGGTTTTCCTTGACGGCCAGTTTTTCCAGCCGATCGCGATACTCGGTGACAAAGGTGTCGGCATTCTCGACATGGGCAATGCGTCCTCCACCACTGCCAAACAGCGATGCGGTGGAAACTTCGTCATGAATGTCAGCCCACTGGGCCGTATTATCAAAAGTCGTGACGTTGATGTCATCTTCTTCATGACCGAACCAGGCCTGGAAAAGATGCTTCCTGGCCTCGGTCTTGAGATAGGTGTTATCGCCAAACAAGACCCCGATCCCACGGTCCGGGAGCGGCACCGGTTCTTGAAGATAATCCAGTACGTGCAAGGTGCGCTGCTTGGCCACCGCCTGGTTCCTTCCTGTCGGCCTCGATGCCACGACACAGAAATGTCTACTTCACTGCCCCTAGAGCTTAGCGGCCAGTGGTTTTTTTGACCACTCCCAAAGCGACCAGTTCCTGGCAGCGGGCTAGGGCAGGGGGGCATCGCCTGGCGCTGCCAGCGGTTGAATCGCTCGAATACGGCTCTCAGGTGCCAGCCCCAGCAGCGTGATCGGTGTCGGGTGCTGGTAACTGCCGATATTGCCGGCCTGGTCCTGGGCGTCGAGTCGCAAGTGGATGGCGTCGGGAACCAGTGGACTAACGGGCCAGGCATAGGTGCCGTTGTTTTCGAGTCCGCTGGCAATCGTGGTCCATTTCTTGGTCGATTTTTCACGATAGTAGAGCGAGATGGGGCGCTGGGCGAGTGCCAAATCATCCGCTTGCCAGCGAATCACGAGATTCCCAGCCTGGCTGCCCGCTCCAAAGGAAGCTGACTGGATGCGTGCCTCCGGAGCGGTCGTGTCGACCCGCAACCAGATGTCTGCCGGGTCGCCCTGGATGGGCTGGCGGCGGGCCAGGCCGTTTTGACCGACCACGGCAATGCGGAATCCGAAAATGCCCTCGAAGCGAACTTGCACCTGAAACGGGCTCTGCCGATCCTCGTCGGTTCCCCATTGCTGCCAGCTTTGGCCGCCATCGGCGGTGGCCCACAATTGTATTTCCTGCGGTCCCTGGCCGCCCGCTTTCTGAACATCGTAGTCCAACTGGAAGTAGCGAGAGTTACTGGATTGTACAATCGTTCCCGGTGGCAGCTTGACGGTTTCGTCTTTTGCCGCAGTCGGCAGTCGCCTGGACGGGTCCTTCGGTGGCGGTGACCCTGCCGGCCGGTCAAAGGGAGATCGGTCGGGCAGCAGGGGAATTGACGGAGTGACGGTTACCCGCTGAGGCCCGTTCGTAAACCGCGCTGGTGGTGTCGCGGTCGGGTCAGGCTTGGCACGATCCACTGGCCAGGGGATCGCTGGCAAC
>JAYGDG010000098.1:0-1691 GCA_046583015.1 Pirellulaceae bacterium
AACACCGGTCAACTTTTCCTTTGCCATCTTGCAACCAAGCCAATAGATGGAAAAATACCTTCACAGCTTAATGCTCACCGACTGTGGTACCTCCAACTGATTCTTGTTTCACCTGGGTTGCTGTTGTGAACGATCCTGACATCAAAAAATCAACCCCCAAGCCATTTCGCCGTGCAGTGCTAAGTGGATTAGGAGTATTTCTGCCACCACTGCTGACACTGGTCGTCTTTCTTTGGGCCTGGTCTACGATCCAGCGATACATTCTAGAGCCGGTGGAATGGGGAGCTCGTAGTGTCATCGTCTGGCAGATCGCAGAAATCGTTGACAATGCACCTTTGGTGCAAGACACGACTGACCTTGTCGATAGTGAAGGCCAGACGATCAGCTTTAAACAAAACAACCAGACGTTTGTCCAGATCCCCAGCGGCAAATGGATCCCTGACCCGATTCGTGAGACGGTCCGAAGAAACCCGGGGACCCTGGCGATCAATACTGCTAATGCAGAGCAGTATTACCATCAATACGTCCAGGTCTCACACCTTCCTCGCAAATATGTCATTCCGGCGTTTATCTGTTTCTTCCTTATCCTGCTCTACCTGCTTGGAAAACTCCTGGCAGCCCGCATCGGAGGAATCTTCTTGCGTTCGGCCGAGGGCTTTATACAACGCTTACCATTTGTAAGGACGGTCTACTCGTCCGTGAAACAAGTTACTGACTTCGTGTTCACCGAGCGTGACATTGAATTTACACGCGTGGTGGCAGTTCAATATCCACGCGAGGGTATCTGGTCCGTCGGTTTTGTCACGGGTGAAAGCATGCTGACCATGCGAAATGTGGCTGCCGAACCTGTTGTGAGTATCCTGATGCCCACATCACCAATGCCAGCCACCGGTTTTACGATCACGGTTCGCAAGAGTGAGACCATCGATCTTGATATCACGATCGACCAGGCAATTCAGTTCGTCGTCAGTTGCGGTGTGGTCGTTCCCACGAATCAAATCGGCTCGACGGCAGTGGACGTCAAGACTCACGTTGCAGCTGCTCTGGAAACCAACCTCAACGAAACCGCTGGAGAGTCACCACTGGCCAGTGATTCCAGCCAGTCATAACTGCCCAAAACAGCCAGCATTGGCCTTCACGCAATCGCAATCACCGCTGTCCGACAGCGCTCGGTTTCAAATAGTTCGTAATCCGCCAGTTCTTGTTTTTACCCCCGTTGAAGATCATCAGGCATGTCCTCTCCACAACCACTTCGCTTAGGAACAAGAGGAAGTGCCCTGGCTCGCTGGCAAGCCGACTGGATCGCCAGTCAGTTGCAACAACAAGGGATCGAAGTATCCATCGTCTTGATCTCGACCAGCGGTGACGCGCAAACCGGTTCCCTCACGGCAGGCGGATCCCCAGGACTGTTTACGAAAGAAATCCAGGCGGCCTTGCTGCGAGACGAAATTGATGTCGCCGTGCACAGCCTGAAGGACTTGCCAACACAAACCACCGAGGGATTGAAACTGGCAGCAATTCCCCTCCGTGAGAGTCCCTGGGATGTGCTGGTCAGTTCTCAGTCAGCGAGCCTGGATCAATTAGCCGCTGGCGCATGCGTAGGAACTGGCAGTCCACGGCGCAAGGCACAGCTATTGCACATACGACCCGACTTACAAGTTACCGAAGTACGCGGGAATGTGGACACACGA
>JAYGDG010000114.1:0-3045 GCA_046583015.1 Pirellulaceae bacterium
CGATCTTGGCAAAAGAGTGTTGGATGATTTCCGCATAGGGTTTCATTTCCGATTCCTGCTTGGCATCTGCGTTGGGAATCTTGAGCGGATCGGGATGATCCTCCGCGGCTAAACCGGCAGGTGCGGAACAGGCCATGATCAACAGGACAGGCAGGAGCCAGTTTCCCGGGATCAGTTGCCAGGAGTGCATGTTCAATTGCCTGGGCAGGCGTTGGGTGAGGTGAATCAATGTTCTTCAGCGTCCAATTCAAGTAGATCGTTATCGTATTCTTCTTCTAACATCTTAACTTGTTCTGCCAGTTCTTCGTCTTTCTCGACGGCTGTCGAGACATCCATCTCCCAAGTTGTACTCGCCTCTCGCAAGGAATCAAGATCCAGCGGAAGTTGTAAGATCTTTGCCAGGCGGCGCGTGACGGCCTCAATGCTCATCGGATTTGGTCCCTGAAGGTAGCCCGGGATTTCAGCGACCAGGGAGGCCATTTTCAGACCCTGGTCTTCTGCTTGCTTCATCAGGTAGCTGGTGAATGAGCCGGGGCCTTCGTAGCCACCTCGGCGCGTCCCGTAGGCTTCCATTTCATTACGTAACTCGGCATCGGAAGAAGTAATGTACATCCGTGGCTGGCGCGTATGGGGTACGGCGCCACCAAAGGACCCGACGAACAGGATCCGCTTGATCCCGGACCGGCGGGCAACCTGGAAAATACACTCGCCAAACGTTTGCCAGCGCAAGTTGGGTTCTTTACCGATGAATAGCATCAGGTTGGCAGGTTCGTGACAGTAAAAAGTACTGCTCGGCATTTCGATTTCGTTGATTAGGCCATCCTCGATTTCAACGTGAGGACGGAACAGAGCAGCGGTTTCCATGGTTCCTGGAAAGCAATAAATGTAGAACGGCTCGGGGTCGATCGTGGCGACCTTCCTGGCGTCCAGCAGTTTTACTAGCCGGTCGACCGTGCCGGTTGAGACGTCGCCACCATCCATCCAGCCACTGAAAGCGAGTACCAGAGTGCCGTCGTGGAAAAAGGGGGACTCGTGCGTTTGCAGGATGTCGCTGAGGTTCTTGGCCATAACCCTATTCTACCCAGCTAACTCATCGGTCGGCAACGACTACCGATTAGCAATCGAGAATTTTGCGATCGATTGCTGCGATATTTGATTCGGTAACCGGGAATCTTGGTCTGGGAACTGCTCGAGTCGAGTGGCTGGATGAGGTATGATAGGCAGACGGGAAATGGCTAGTGGCATTTAAAACTTGCCATCAACAGGGCTATTCAGATTTTGCGGAGTAGAAGAGATCATGGATCCAGCCGGTCAGGATCAATTGCAACAGGACGTGGAAGCATTTTGTCAGCAAGTGCGGCCTAAGGAAGAACTCTGCTACCTGGAACATCGTTTCAACCAGGAAGCGATTGAACTGGCTAAGAAATATAACCTGTTGGGAATGCCGATCGACGTAGAGTGGGGAGGTCGTGGGGCGGATTTATCGACTTACCTCAAGGCGCTAGCACGGATTGGCCAGGAAGGCTCCGGTTTGCGGACGCTTTTTTCTGGACACACCTCGATAGGCCAGTATCCGATTGCACGCTTTGGGTCCGCTGATCAGCAGCGAGAATACCTTCAACCGTCGGCCCGCGGTGAGAAGATCATGGCCTTCGGTTTGACAGAGCCGGAGGCAGGATCGAATCCGCTGGAACTGCAATCCAGTTATCGTCAAGAAGGTGATCATTACTTGCTAAACGGCATCAAGTACTTGATCTCCAATGGCGGGATTGCTGATACGGTGATCTTCTTTGCTTACCCGGCTGAGGGTCCGCGTCGCATGAGTGCATTCATCGTCGATACCGATGGTCCCGGGATCGAACGGGAAGATATGACGGCTAAACTCGGTTTGCCGACCTGCAACACCGCGATGTTCGAGTTGACCGACTACCGTGTGCCGACCGAGAACATGTTGGGTTCGGAAGGAGACGGTTTTCGGATTGCCATGGAGACCCTTGTCAGTGGTCGACTGAGCGTGGCAGCAGGCTGCTTGGGAGTGATTGAAGACTGTTTGAAGGAGACGATTGAGTACGCCAAGGAGCGTCAGCAGCACGGTAAGCCGATTGCCCAGCATCAATTGGTGCAGCAGCACATTGCCCGTATCGAGTTGTCTCGCCAGACAACCGAAAGTGTGCTGGCGACGGCCACCGAGGCCAAGATGTTCAGTGATGCGGACTTGGATGATCAGCAGCGGTTGCAACAGGCAGACCTGCTGGCGGCCGAAGTTAAGTTCGTGGCCAGTAATGCGGCCCTTGATGCTGCCGATCGTGCCCTGCAGGTTTTTGGCGGAAGAGGATATTCCGAGTTGTTCCGACCGGCTCGTCACTGGAAAGATGTCCGTGTCTGCCGTATCTACGAAGGGACGGATGAAATCCTGCAACTGAAGATCGCTGCCAGCCTGCTCGGCAAAGAATACGCAGCCTTTCGTTAGACGTCCATCACTGCTTCGACTTCCTTGGAGAGCACTGGTGGTTTGCTCAGCAGGGAAATAGTGAAATAAATACAGATCGAAGCAATCAGCGCGATGGCCCCTTCGTGGATTTTGTAAGGTATCGGGACCTCCATCTTGCGCATGAACATGACCGTGAAATTGATGAGCAAGCTGGAACTGATGGCGACATTGGCAGCCAGCGCGGTACCACGTTTCCAGTTAAGACCAATGGCGACTACCGGAACAATGGCAGCGGCAAAAATCCCCCAGCCAAAGGAACCGAGCATGGCGATCATGCCATCGGGAGAGTAGAGAGAGAAGAGTGCAGCGGCGGCGGCCAGGGCGATCGTGGTGACGCGGGCCCAGAATAACTCGTGCTTAAGCGACTTGCCCCGTAGTGCCTGGGGAATGTCATGGACGACGGCCGCCGCACCTACGTTCAGGAAGCCATCCGCGGTGGACATGATGGCGGCAAACAGGGCAGCAAAGACCACGCCTGCCAGGATCGCCGGAGTATGTAACTGTAAGAACTGAGGTGCGGCAGCGTCAGCGGCTGCCAGTTCTGGATGCAGGCC
>JAYGDG010000170.1:0-3298 GCA_046583015.1 Pirellulaceae bacterium
CAAGGTGAAGAAGCAAAAAGGGCTCGCAAAGTGGCGGAAAACGCCCGCACAGCGGCTCAAGAAAACGAATCGCTCGCCTTGCACGCAGCCTACGTCAACTCGATTAGCCTCAGTCAACAAGATCTGGAAGCATCCAACTTCGATGGTGCTGGTAATCGTCTGCTGGAAATCAAAAACAATCCAAAAATGGTTCAACACCGCCAACTTGAGATGGAGATGTTAGAAAGGGTCAACGATGGTGCTTACTTTAAGCTGGTACCGGACAAGCCGGCACAGCGTGAAGCACTGGAACGACTTGGGGTACATCCAAACCAGAACCTCGCCGTGACCGGTACCAAGGGTGGATCGATCACTCTCTGGAATTTACAGACGCGCAAGGCTCTCAAAGTGGTGCCGGCTGAGAAACTGGGGCAGATCACAGACATCAAGTGGATCTCGGAACATGCCGTGCTAATCTGTGACCACCGGGAGGGCGCCCATCGTTACCACCTGGAACTTGGTCCAGAAAAGCAGTTGCAACTGGTCAAACAAAAGACGCTCTTTCACGGACCTGTCCAGGCGGCAGCCATCCACATCAACCAGAAGAAAGCGAATGACCCTTCAGGCCATTTGGCCCTGGCCATCGGTGACAACACTAACTCAAGACTTGAAGACAAATCAGACCTGGTTATCCTCGATCTTCAAACCGCCACGGAACTCCAGAGAATGCCTGGTGAGCCTCAGATTCAGTCCCTGGCATATAACCAGGACGGTTCACAACTGGCAATCGGAACAACCATCTCGCTCGTATTATATGCCCAAACCGCCGAGGGCTGGGAACGCCGTGAAATCAAGGGGACCGACCCGAAGCCAAGACGGCAAACCCCGCACGCCATCGAATCGGTTCTGTTCTTAGAGCAAAACGATCCTCCTGTGGTGGTCGCCGCGGGTCATGATGGAAAAATCCGGGCATGGAATTTCAAAACCGGCCAACAGGAATTCGTGCTAGCTGGTCACCAAAGCATGATTCAAAGTATTTCCCTGGATCCCGTTACCGCCAGGCTTGCTTCAGCGAGTAACGATCGCATGATTCTCGTCTGGGATATTGACAAGCGTGAGCTTCTCAAGACGTTCGATGAGCACCAACGCGAAGTGGTGCAGGTTCATTTTCGCCCCAATAGCCGACAACTCCTTTCGGTCTCCTTGGATGGCCAGCTAATCGTACGCGACTTGGATCCATTCCACCCGGTTCAACATGATCTTAAGGGCACCATGGTTCAACGGTTTTCAGCAAACAGCTCACAAACCCACATGCTGATCGTAGGTTTGCATCAAGTTGCTCTCTGGAATATGGAAGCTTCCCCGCAACTAGTCAAAGTACTGTCAGATCCCGAGACTATCTACAATTGCGCAATCGCCGTGCCAGACGATAGGGGCTGGCTAGTCGGTGATCGCTCGGGCAATATCCACCACTTTGTGCGCAAGGGGGACGCCTTACTAAAAAACGGGCCACCGCGAAAGAGCGGAAACGCTTGGATTAACGACCTGGCCATGCACCCCGATGGAAAGAGTTTTGTCAGCGTGGGAAAACCTCACAACGGTCAACAAGCTGCCATTGAGTTGTGGAATCTTGAAAACCTGGAAGCAACACGGCTGAAGACATTTACTGGCACACTGTTCGCCGTGACCATCGATTCCAGTGGCCAATATGTGGCCTATGCTGGCGATACAAAGGCGCCCACGCTCAGGAGTGAACCTTCGCTGTTTCTTTATGATCTGAACAGCCACGAACTTCAATCACTGAAGCACCACTTTCCGAACGCCATTTTTGACTTGCAGTTCCAACCCGGCTCGCTGGCTTTGGCCGCGGTCGGAGACAGCAACATCATCACTCTCTTCCAAGGAATCGGGTGGGAAAAGCAAACATACTTCTACGGACATAACTACTACATACATTCGGTCGCTTTCTCAGCAAACGGCGAGCGACTGATTTCCGGCGGTAACGGAGGCACCCTGCGAATCTGGGATGTCCAACTTGGAAACCCGTTGCTCGTCCTACCGGTGCCAGACAGTCGATCCGGCGCTCGGACCCTCCTGCTGGAAAAACGAAAAATAATAATCGCTGGCTACATAAATCTTTATAGCTGGGATTATGCCGCACCGGACAAACCCGAGTGAACTAACAAAAAAGCGGCTGACAAGATCTGGAACCGATCCTGCCAGCCGCTGAGAACCTTTCTGTTAAGTCAAGTTAGATTTTCGATGTCACGAAATCGTCCATGAAATCCAGCTTGTCGGCTGCTGCAGACCCCGTGCCTCCATCAAGGTAGGTCTTACCCATCTTGTCCATGAAGTAGGCAGAAAAACTACAAGCAAAATCTTCCTTCGGATTGGTCTTGGCGTAACTCCGCACGAAACCTGTATCCGTCTTGTAGAACCAGCCACCGTTTCCGCCAGCAGTAAAGTTGGCATCGTCAGACTTATCGTCCTGAGTCCAGGCACTCAAGGCCTTCCAGTCGGTCCACTTGTCGTTTTCGCTGTCCCAGTTATGGCCTATTTCATGGAATACAGTCTGGTGTATCCACGCCTTGCTACTGGTAAAAGTACCATCCGCGAAGGTGTGTGTATCGCCACCATTCCAGGCAGTGAAATTCGTATTACTCGTACCCACGCGCTGATACGTCATTTCATCGCCATCCTTACGCTTCAGGAACGTGGTATCACCGGTCGTATGGTGAAGAACGGCTAGTGCTTCATCAATCAACTCTACTTCCGAATCTGTCCAACTGCCACCGGAATAGTTGATCGTACTCCCGTTGTAATCAACGCTCCAATTGGCCTTGTCGACGAAGTAGATCTCCGCATCTTCAGCAGCCTTATCGGTGATCACGTCTCCGGTTTGCGTGAGAAAGCGGTCCTGATCAGTTCCACCGGTCAGAGTATCGGCTCCACCGCCACCAAACAGGCCGTCATCGCCCGCTTCTCCGGAGAGCGTGTCCGTGCCCGCCCCACCATACAAGACATCATCGCCAGATCCACCAAACAACTTGTCCGCACCGGCGTTTCCGCGGAGATTATCATCTCCAGACCCACCGAATAGCGAATCTGCACCGTCGTTTCCAGACAGGTTGTCATCTCCAGACCCGCCAAACAGGCTGTCTTTTCCTTTGCCTCCGTTCAAGTTGTCAGCACCCTGGCTACCGATTAGCAGGTCATTCCCTTCATGGCCACCGATCTCATCGTTTCCATGGCCACCGACAACGATATCGTTACCCTCGAACCCGGCAAGCACATCGTTACCATTTTGACCAAAGATCCA